>NZ_JBEOMB010000047.1:0-103486 GCF_046000175.1 Rhodoplanes sp. SY1 | reverse complement strand
TTCTTGGATCGGCTCTTACAAACTGTCTTGACGCCGTGTCTGTCGCAGCATGACTCTCAAGATCGCCGCCGTGTCGAGCATCAGTCCGGTGCCGCTACCCACCCAGGGCTCTGTCGCAGCCCGTGCCAGAAATCAGAGAAGGCAGCACGATCTGGAATTGCCACATTGCAGCCTACTTGCTGCGCGTCAGTAGAGCTTGTCGTTCTCCGTGCATATCACTGGTTTCCCGACTTTCTTAGCGATCTCCTGCGCCTGAGAGTCATTGCTTTCTAGGAAAAGGTACGTGCTTGATAACGATTTGTACACTTCGCTCTTAAAGGAACCATGCGCCTTGGAGCGCATTCTGTCTTCCTTAGACGGAAGGTCTAGCATGTAAAGCTTTTCATACTTTACGTCATTAGCTTCCAACCACGCCTCTGTTTCCTTGCGATACTTCTCTAGCCGCGAAGTAACGATCGCTTTAATCCGATATTTTGGAATGTAAAGAGGTTGGGCATTCAGAATGAACTGTCGGTACAATTTCCCGTCATCATTCTCTTCATCCGTCGGATCAACACACAGCACACCGTCCAGGTCATAGCACGCGTGGCCCGCTATGCCGTGATTTGTGTAGTTCCATTGGAAAAGCCGCGGTATTGGCAGCGAGACTAGGGTAAGAACATCATCGTTTCGCCACAGGTCTGAACCGTAGACAGCTAAAAAAGTGAATCTGCACGCTCGGCCGCGATACTCTGACTTTAACATCTGTCTCGCGCGCCGATATGCATTCCCATTATTAATGCTATCGTCCACAACCAAAACCTCAAGACAGCCTTTGTTTACGAAGTTTTGTGGACGATCGCCGCGAACTGGTTCGATGCCAGCAACAAATTCATCAAGAGAGATAACGGCACAATTCTTCATCTGACCTATCAAAATTGCAGGCACCATTCCCGACCTGGGCACCCCCACTACCAGATCTACTTTCTCCGGAATTAGTGCAACTAGACGCCTTAAATCGACGGAGAGATCTTGAAGACTCCGATAGCTGATCTTTCGTTCCCTTAATAAATCCGCATAAGAACGCACTAAATGTGCTTTAGGAACTCGGCTCACAGGAGATTTGCTTGGGGGTAACGAAGCAAAACGACCGCGCCATTTCAGCCGCAACACTTCGCGATTGCGCAGCGTGGTGAAGTTGAACGCCCGCGTCTTGGACTCGTGATGGATAACCTCGCAGTCGACGATCACCTTCAGTTTAAATCCGAGTTCACGCAACTTCAGGCAATAGTCAATATCTTCTTGACCGTAGAAAAAACGTTCGTCAAATCCACCAACGGCACGGTGCAGATCAGCGCGAACAAGGAGACATGCACCCGTGATTGCGTCTGCAAAATACGAATGCGTATATTTCTTATTTTCTTTTGCGGGAGCCTGAACAGTATCGCCGATAGCTGTGACTTCAATTCCGGCAGATTGAACGGTATAATCTCCATAAAGCAAAATCGGACCCGCTGCTCCGATGAGGCTGTCGTTCTCAAGTGAAGAAACAAGGATCAATAGCCAATTCTTATCGATGATTTCTACATCATTATTAATAAATAGGAAAAACGTCGAATCGCAAGTCTTCGCAGCATCGTTGTTCGCACGAGAGAATGATTCATTTTCCTTATTAGTCATCACTCTGACTCGAGGGTCGCTGCTTACGACACTCGCGAGATAGCGCTTCGTCTCGTCGCCGGAAGCGTTGTCGACAACGATTAATTGAAAATTATCATAACGCGTTTCCTTCAAGATACTCGAAATCGACTTCTTGGTTACATCAAGAGAATCGCGAACAAGCATGATTATGGAAACGCTAGAAATACATTTGAGTGTCGCCCAGTCTCGCTTCACATGGAAATGATTTTTGAAATACGGATCGAGCCACTGACACCCTTGGAGGCGCTGGTACTTTACGTCCAATTGCCAAGAAACGAAATTAAAGCTAAGCTGGTCGCGAACAGAATAATCCCGAACGAGGCTCCACCAAGCTTCATTAAAGCGCGCGATCTCTTCGGTATGGCGTCGGAAAACCTGCGCCGTTTCCACAAGCCCGGCCCCCTCAGGGTATCGCTGATCGCGATAAAAGCGAATTTGACGCTCGATGACCTCGCTTCGGTCCTTCTTTTGGGCGATGCATTCCCTCGCTTCATCGTAGATGCAGGCCCGTTGAAAATGACTATGTACGGCTATTGCGTGCTCAGTCAGCGCCTCTTCGAAAAGGTGTTTAAAGTCATTCCCACGAATCTTCGTGCTCCCATCGATCCATAAGCTTGCTTCATAACCTTGCAAGAAAATGTGCGATAGTGTTTTCACCATACGCGCATTTCTGGTGCTGTTGGGATAAATCGGCGGGACGTGAATAATCTCAAACGTGCTTGAAGTAAGGTATTCGTGATCAGTAAAGCATATGTAGTCCACGTCGGGGCGAGGCAGGCGGATCTGGAAGAAATACACAGATCTCCGTCTGACCAGATAGGTCGGCCCGCGTCGGCGACGGTGGACTACGTGGCGGACTACATCGGGTAACGGACGCTCTGCCATCGGCCTGCTCGCGCATGCCGGAAGCTTTGATCCACAAGGGAAATCTGGAGCGGCTCACCGGGCGGAGAAGCCCGAAAAATTGGCGGAGAGGGGGAGATTCGAACTCCCGATACGGTTACCCGTATGCCGCATTTCGAGTGCGGTGCATTCAACCACTCTGCCACCTCTCCGCGGGGCCGAGTGCGGGCGTCGCCGCCCGGCGGGACGGACTTCTACAGAACCGGCCGCGCCGACACAAGGGCCATGCGATCGGTGATCGCGAGCCGCGTCGCGCGCCGCGATGCCAGGCCGGACAATGGGTTCGGGCGCGACAACCCTCGGCCAAATCGCCGCGCCTTCCTTGACTCGGCCGGGAGCCGTCGCCATAAACCCGTCGTGCGGCGCGGGTCCCGATGGGCCCGCGCCTTCCCACATGGCCGCGCCGGCTCGCGCTCCCCGAGCGCAAGCCTCTGGCAAGGCTTCCGAATCCGGTCGCTCGCGCGGCCGATCCTGTGAACCGACTGAAAGAAGCCGGCCCCTCAAAGGTCGGATCCGAACACGAGGACAGAAAGATGTTCGCAGTCATCAAGACCGGCGGGAAGCAGTACCGCGTGGTCGAGAACGACCTGCTGCAGGTCGACACCGTCGCGGGCGAGGCCGGCGACGCCGTGACGTTCGGCGAGGTGCTGGTGGTCGGCGGGGACGAGACCCTGCTCGGCGTGCCGACCGTGGCGGGCGCCTCGGTGGCCGGCACGATCGTCCGCCAGGGCCGTGGCCCCAAGGTGATCGCCTTCAAGAAGCGCCGCCGCAAGAACTCGCGGCGCAAGCGCGGGCATCGCCAGGACTTCACGCTGGTCCGCATCACCTCCATCCTCACCGACGGGCAGGCGGCCGCGGCGGAGTGAGGCGGGAGCGGGGCCGGCGCGGTTAACTCTTCGTGTCCGGCCCGGTGATGATTTGGTCACAGTTCGTCGGTAGACCCCTAGATCGAAACGGATTCGAGCGATGGCTCACAAAAAAGCAGGCGGCTCCTCGCGCAACGGCCGCGATTCGGCTGGTCAGCGCCTGGGCGTGAAGATGTTCGGTGGCGAGCGCTGCCGGGCCGGGAACATCATCGTGCGTCAACGCGGCACCAAGTGGCATCCGGGCGTGAACGTCGGCCTCGGCAAGGACCACACTCTCTTCGCGCTCGTCGACGGCACGATCGCGTACCGTACGAAAGCCAAGGGCCGCACCTACGTGTCGGTGGTACCGGCGACGACGCAGGCTGCGGCCGAGTAGACGGTGGATCACTTCGGGGTCCGCCGGCGCAAGTCTCCCGGCGGATCCGCGAAGGACAAGCGGGTTCCGAGAAGGGGAGACCGGAGAGCGCCGGCCTCCCCTTCTCTTTTGGCCTTCCAGTCGGAGGCCTTCCAGTTGGAAAACGGAGCCCGCCATGACCATCCTCGAACGACCCAGGGGCGGCCTGCACGAGGCGTGTAGCCTCGTCCTCGAGACCGACCGGCTGATTCTGCGAGCGCCGCGCCTCGAGGACGCAAAAGCCGTAGCGACGCTCGCCGACGACCGCCGGATCGCCGAGAACACGTTGCGTATTCCGCATCCCTACGGTCTCGGCGACGCCGAGGACTGGATCGCCGTCAGCAACATGGACGGCGGCGAGGACACGTTCCTGATCACCCGGGCCGACGACGGCGCCGTGCTCGGCTCCTGCGCGCTGCGCTGGACGACCGACGAGACGCCGGAGATCGGCTACTGGCTCGGCGCCCCGCATTGGGGCCGCGGCTACGCCACCGAGGCGGCCCGCGCCCTCATCGACCACGCCTTCGGCGAGCATGGCGTCGAGGCGATCGTCGCCGGCGCCCGCACCTCGAACCCGGGGTCGCGCCGGGTGCTGGAGAAGTGCGGCTTCCAGTGGACCGGGGTCGAGCTGCACCGCATCCGCGCCATCCGCTCGTCGGCGCCGTTCGACCGCTTCCGCCTGGAGCGCGCCATCTGGGCGTCGCTGAAAGGCTGGGGCCGCACCGCCACCAAGGTGCGCTGCTCGGCGTAAGACCATGCCCATTCGGGCGTCGACCGGTTGCCGACGCCCGAATCCGGTTGGAGATGGCGAGATTCGAGCTTATTTTTCAACCATGGGCACCCACAGCGTCGAAGCGACCGACCAACTCGCCGATCTGATCGACCGCGCCGAACGGGGCGACGAGGTCGTCCTGACGCGTCAGGGCCGGCCGGTGGCGCGTCTGACGCCGCTGCATGCCGAGGTGAAGCCGATCACGCCGGAAGCGCTCGATTGGCTGACGGCGCACCGTGTCGGCGGTCACGAGCCGAGCGAGGACTCCGGCACGCTGGTGTCGCGGATGCGCGACGAGGGAGAGCATTGACGGCCTACCTGGATGCGAGTGTGCTGGTCTCTCTATTCGTTCGCGACAGCAACTCCGCCCGGGCGAGCACGGTCCTCCGCGACACTGTTCCGGTGGTCGTCATCAGCGACTTCGCGGCTGCCGAGTTCTCGGCAGCGATCGCACGCAGGGTTCGGACGAGCGGATTGACCTCCCAAGAAGCCCAGGAGGTCTTTGTGAACTTCGATGCCTGGACGGCGCGGGTCGCGCGCCGTGTCGAGACGATCGCCGCCGATATTGCGGTCGCCACCACCTTCGTCCGCCGCCTCGACCTGAACCTGCGGGCTCCGGACGCGATCAACACCGCGATCGCCCAGCGAATCGGGGCTCGACTCCTGACCTTCGATATCGGTATGGAGGCGGTCGCGCGAAAACTCGGCGTTCCAGTCCTGGAGCACGGCGCGACCAACCCGCCGTGATGAGCGCATGAAATTCCTCGACCAGGCCAAGATCTACATCCGCTCCGGCGACGGCGGGGCGGGCTGCGTCTCGTTCCGCCGCGAAAAGTTCATCGAGTTCGGCGGCCCGAACGGCGGCGACGGCGGCCGCGGTGGCGACGTCGTGGCGGAGTGCGTCGACGGTCTCAACACGCTGATCGACTATCGTTATCAGCAGCACTTCAAGGCCAAGACCGGCACCCATGGGATGGGCAAGAACCGCGCCGGCGGGCGCGGCGCCGACGTCGTGCTGCGGGTGCCGGTCGGCACCCAGATCTTCGACGAGGACAACGAGACGCTGCTCGCCGACCTCACCGCGGTCGGCCAGCGCGTCGTCATCGCCAAGGGCGGCAATGGCGGCTTCGGCAACGCCCATTTCAAGTCGTCCACCAATCAGGCGCCGCGCCGTGCCAATCCGGGCCAGCCGGGCGAGGAGCGCACCATCTGGCTGCGCCTCAAGCTGATCGCCGACGCCGGCCTCGTCGGCCTGCCGAACGCCGGCAAGTCGACCTTCCTGGCCGCGGTGAGCGCGGCGAAGCCGAAGATCGCCGACTATCCGTTCACGACGCTGCATCCGCAGCTCGGCGTCGCCTCGGTCGACGGGCGCGAGTTCGTGCTCGCCGACATCCCGGGCCTGATCGAGGGCGCCAGCGAGGGCGCCGGCCTCGGCACCCGCTTCCTCGGTCACGTCGAGCGCTGTCGCGTGCTGCTGCACCTCGTCGACGGCACCTGCGAGCACGCCGGCAAGGCCTACAAGACGGTGCGGGGCGAGCTCTCGGCCTACGAGCACGATCTCGACCAGAAGCCCGAGATCGTCGCGCTCAACAAGATCGACGCGCTGTCGCCCGAAGATCTCAAGCAGCAGGTCGCCCGCCTCAAGCGCGCCGCCAAGACGACGCCGCTGCTCCTATCCGGCGCCACCGGCAAGGGCGTGTCCGAGGTGCTCCGCGCCGTGCTGGGCGTGGTCGACGGCGCCCGCGCCGCCGAGACCGGCGACCAGGAGGCCGAGGCCGCCGGCTGGCGGCCCTGAGTCGTCTCCTCCAAGCACAGGCTCCGTGTCCCGGGCGCGGCGCAACGCGCCGTGACCCGGGACCCAGAGCGACAGGACCCAGCGCCGCCCGCTTCGATCTTGCCGAGTCGCCCCTGGGCCCCGGCTCTGCGGCGCATCAGGCCTGCAGCCTGACGCGCCTTGTCCGGGGCACGCGGCTGCACGCGGCCGACACGACGTCACCCGACGACGATCCGGGTCCGCGGCCCGATGCGTGCGAGCAGCCGCCGCAGATCGCCCGGCGCGAGCGCGACGCAGCCGGCGGTCGGCGCAAATCCCTCGCGGGCGACGTGGATGAACACGGCGCTGCCGCGGCCGGCGACGCGCGGGCGGCGGTTGTGGTCGATCTCGATCACCAGGTCGTAGAGCCGATCGTCGCGCCACAGGAGGTCGCCGGGCTCGCCCGAGCCGTCGGCCCGCAAGGCGCGGCGGAACGGCCGGTTGTAGCGGCGGTCGGACGGATCCTCGCACCAGGCGAGGTCCGACGTGATCCGCGTCGCCGGCAGCCCGGAGCACGCAAACGGGCCGCGATCGGGCCGCCACCACAGCCGCACCGGGCGGAAGATTCCGCGCGGTGTTGCCCCATCCCCCTCTCGCTTGTCGGCCTTCAGGCCGGTCCGGCCGAGCGCGACCGGCAGGCGCAACGGTCCGGCGATCAGCCAGCCGCGGGTCGGGGCGCCGGGACGCGCCGCCACCACGATGCGGGAGAGGTGCCGGCCCGGGCCCCCCGCCATTCGTCCATGGGTCTGAGGAATCAAGGGTATGGCCGCCTTCCGGTGCGTCGGGACGCTTGCTCTTTTATGCCCGAATGCTCTACTTCGCCCATACTCGCGTGTTTTGTGCGCGTCCCCTGCGTGCGCGTGCGCCAGAGGCCACCGATGCCGAATGCCCGGAAGATCCTGATCGTCGACGACGAGGCCGAGCTGCGCGAGGCCCTGGTGGAGCAGCTCTCGCTCCATGACGAGTTCGAGCCCGAAGCCGTCGACACCGGCGCCAAGGCCGTGCAGGCCGCCAAGGCCGGGCCGTTCGATCTGGTGCTGATGGATGTCGGGCTGCCGGACATCGACGGCCGCGAGGCGGTGCGCATCCTGCGCAAGAACGGCTTCAAGGCGCCGATCATCATGCTGACCGGCCACGACACCGACTCCGACACGATCCTCGGGCTCGAGTCGGGCGCCAACGACTATGTGCCGAAGCCCTTTCGTTTCGCCGTCCTGCTCGCCCGCATCCGCGCCCAGCTGCGCCAGCACGAGGCGAGCGAGGACGCGGTCTTCGCCATCGGCCCCTACACGTTCCGGCCGAGCTCCAAGCTCCTGGTCAGCCCGAAGGGCAACAAGGTGCGGCTGACCGAGAAGGAGACGGCGATCCTGCGCTTCCTCTACCGGGCCGGGCAGAAGCCGGTGTCGCGCGACGTGCTGCTCCAGGAGGTCTGGGGCTACAACTCGGGGGTCACCACCCACACGCTCGAGACCCACATCTACCGGCTCCGTCAGAAGGTCGAGCGCGACGCCGCCAACCCGGCCATCCTGGTCACCGAGGCGGGCGGGTACAAGCTGGTCCCGTGAGGGACGCCGGCCCGGGGCCGCCGTCGGCCCGGCCCGAACCGTTCGCCGGCCGACCCACGGGCCGGGCGCGACGGGAATTTCTATTTAAGGTTATCGGATTACGATTCGGCTGCGGGGAAGTTCGGAATCCACTTTCGCCGAACTCGCGGTAAATTCGAGCGAACCGGTCGCGGGGGGTGCGGCCGGTCCTGCCATCACGGAACCGGCCGTCCCGGAAGGCGCCCCCAAGAGTCCGGCAGCGTCGCTTCGCCCCAATGAGCATCGAGGACGATATCGGCTTCCTGGCGAGCGTGCCGACGTTCCGCCTGCTCGGGCCGAATGCGCTGCGGATTCTCGCCATCGGCTGCGAGAGCCGGTCGCTCGATGTGGGCGACATGCTGTTCCGGGCCGGCGAGCCGGCCGACTGCGGCTACGTGGTGCAGGAAGGGGCCTTCCGGCTCGACTCGGACCGCCCGGACGGGCCGCTGGTGTCGGTCGGTCCCGGCGTGCTGCTCGGCGAGATCGCGCTCCTGATCGACACGATTCGCCCCGTCAGCGCCACGGCGACCGAGCCGTCGACCGTGATGCGCATCCCACGCCAGCTCTTCCTCAAGATGCTGGAAGGCTTCCCCGACGCCGCCTTCCGGCTGCGCGACCACCTCGCGACGCGCGCCATGGAGACGGCCGAGGACATCGCCCAGGTGCGGGCGAATCTCGATCTGGGGCGGTGACCCCCGCCAGTGATGCATCAGTCGGCGATCTGATGCACCAGACACCACGACCAGACGCGCCCGACGGGCGACCGAACCCGCGGATTCGAGACCTTCGTCATGGCCGGGCTCGTCCCGGCCATCCACGTCTTCGTCGCGACCGAGACTTCAAGGCGTGGATGCCCGGCACAAGGCCGGGCATGACGAGTCGGAACCCGTGTCGCGAAGCGGGAATGCCGGCCGCACTCACATCTCCAGCTTCACCGTCACGGGCACGTGGTCGGAGGGCTGGGTCCAGCCACGCGCCGCGCGGGTGACGGTCATGGAGGAGACCCGGTCGCCGAGCGCCGGGCTCACCCAGACGTGGTCGAGCCTTCGGCCGCGGTCGGAGGCGGCCCAGTCGGTCGCCCGGTAGCTCCACCACGTGTAGAGCTTCTCGCTCGGGGGCACGTGCGTCCGCATGGCGTCGACCCAGGCTCCCGCCTGCTGCACGGCGACGAGCTTCTCGCACTCGACCGGCGTGTGCGAGACCACCTTGAGCATCTGCTTGTGGCTCCACACGTCGTGCTCGAGCGGCGCGACGTTGAGGTCGCCGACCAGGATCGAACGGGCGCCGTTCGCCGGATGCAGCCCGTCGGCGGCCCGCATCTCGTCGAGGAACTGGAGCTTGTGGGCGAACTTCGGGTTCACGGCCGGATCGGGCTCGTCGCCTCCGGCCGGGACGTAGAAGTTGTGCAGGGTCGCGGGGTCCTTCAGGCCCGCCTGCTCGCCGAACGTCACGGCGACGTGGCGGCAGTCCTGCTTGTCGCAGAACGAGCGCGTGGCGGTCGCCTCGAACGGCAGGCGGGAGACGATGGCGACGCCGTGATAGCCCTTCTGGCCGCTCAGCGCGACATGCGTGTAGCCGAGCTTCGCCAGCCGTTTCAGCGGGAAGGCGTCGTCCGGGCACTTGGTCTCCTGCAGGCACAGGACGTCCGGCCGGGTCGCCTTGAGGAATTTCGCCACGAGCTCGATCCGCAGCCGGACCGAGTTGATGTTCCAGGTGGAGATGGTGAGGGGCATCGGGACCTTCGCTTCGGTCCCCTTGATAGCCGGGATGCGGGCCGGAGCAAGGCCCAGGCCCGCCAATCCACCTGCAGAATACGCCTTATTCCGCCGCCGCTCCGGCCCGGGTGGGCGGCGCCGTCTCGAGATCCGGCGCCTCGGGGGCCTTGACGACGAGGGGCGGAATGGGCGGGGCGAGCGCGGCGGCAGCGGCCGCGATCGCATCTGCGACTTGCGGCTCGTAATGCATCATGTGGCCGACGCCCGGGACGATCCGCAGCGTCGCGTTCGGCAGCGCCTCGACCAGGCGGGTGCCCTGGAAGTGCTCGACCAGCCGGTCGCCGCCGGCCGCCAGCACGGTCACCGGGCAGGCGATCTCCCCGTAACGCCGGCGCAGGCGCCGCGCCGCCGGGATCATGGCGACCGACTCCTCGGCGACGGCACGAAGCTGCTCGGGCCGCAGCGCCATGCCGATCGGGAAGCCGGCCCGGAAAGCCGGCGCGACCGGCCGCGGCGCGAACAGGCGGCGCACGAAGGGCCGCGCGATCAGCGCCCCGATCACGGGCGAGATCGTGTGCCGCATCAGCGCCCCGAGCACCGGCCAGGCCGGGCCGGACACCAGCCAGACGTCGAGCCGCCGGGTCGGCACATAGTATCCGCCCACCAGCACCAGGCCGGCGACGAGCGTCGGCGCCTGCACGGCGAGGGCGAGCGCGACCAGCGTGCCCCACGAATGGCCGACCACGACGGCGCGATCGATGCCGAGAAGGCGCAGGAGGTCGCCGGCGAGCTCGGCCTGTGCCTCCGGCGGCAGTGGGCGGCGCGGCCGGTCGCTCCAGCCGAAGCCCGGCCGGTCGAGGCAGATGACGCGGTGGGTGCGGGCGAGCCGGGCGATCAGGCCGCTCGCCGCCATGTCCTGGGTCATCGCCCCGTTGCCGTGCAGGAGCAGGACGGCGGGCGCGTCCGGCGGGCCGGCCTCGACGACGTGCAGTCGCAGCCCCATCACCCGCACGAAGCGGCCGCGCGGCGGATTTCTGCGTTCCGCCCGGCGGGTCGCGATGGCCACCACGGCGGCATTGACGGCGAGCAGGCCGGCCATCACGCCGAGCGTGCGCACGCGGGTTTTCGTCATCGGCTTCATGGAGATGTCCCGCGGTCGGCAGCCCGCAACGGCAAAGGGCGCACCGGCCGGCGCGCCCTTCGAACAAATCCGTGACGATGCTTCTGTTCCGCCCGCGCGGCAGGCGGTGCGCCCGCGGCGCCGCGTTACTGCAGCATGCGCTCGTAGTTGATCCTGAACAGGCCGGGATCGGGCTTGGCGGTCGGGTCGAGATTGTAGACCGCCACCGTGGTGTCGTAGCCCTGGGGGTCGGTCACGGTCCACTGCTTGAGCTGCATGTCCTTGGCGCCGAACATCATCATCAGCTTGTGGGTGCCGGTGAGCGCCTGCTTCTCCTCGATCACGATGGTGACGAACACGTCGTCGGCCGAGACCGAGACGACGTTGGTGTCCTTGGTGAGGTCGATCTTGTCGACCAGGAGATAGCGCAGCGGCGTCTGCGACAGCGGGTAGAGGTCCTGGGTGGCGAGCTTGCGGTCGCGCACCACCACCGAGTTGCCGTCGGCGACGACGTCGATCGGGCTCGGCGGGTTGTACTCGAAGCGCACCTTGCCGGGCTTCTGGATGTAGAACTGGCCCTCGGTGCGGCCGCCGTCGGGGCCGACCTGGATGAAGTTGCCGGTGAGCGCATGGACGCCCGACAGGTAGCCGCTGACCTTGTCGGCCAGCACCTTCTGCGAGCCGTCGAGGCCGCGACCCTGGGCGGGCGCCGCGACCGGGACGATCGAGCCGGTGGTCGGAGTGCCGGTGAGGCCCGGCGCCGACAGTGGCGCGCGGGCCGGCGGCGTCGCCTGGGCGACCCGCTTCTTGGGCGAGGGCACCGGCAGCGGAACCGTTTCGGCAGCCGCGACAGCGGTGGTGCCGACCAGGCAGGCCGCGAGCAGGCAGGTCCCGAGCGTCAAGCTGCCGATCCGCGCGGCCGCCCCCGAAGTCCGCATGTTCATCTCCGATTCACCCCATCCTCAGAGACAAGACCTGTCGTCCAGGTCTATGGCGATTTCGCGACCCGGGAGACGCCGGCGGCGGCCCCGGGGCGACAGTCCAACGGCCCGGGGGCCGCGGTGTCGCGGCCCGACCGTCTCCCCAAGGTGCTCCGACCAAGATGCTCCGGCGCGACTCGGGCGCCGCCTTCGACCAGCATAGCGGGTCGCTCAGAAGCTGTCCTCGCCGCCCTCCCCGCCCACCAGAATCTCGCGCTTTCCGGCGTGGTTGGCTTGGCCGACGATGCCCTCCTGCTCCATCCGCTCCATCAGCGAGGCGGCCTTGTTGTAGCCGACCTGGAGGCGGCGCTGGATGTAGCTGGTCGAGGCCTTGCGGTCGCGCAGGACCACCTGGACGGCCTGCTGGTAGAGGTCGCCGCCCTCCTGGCCCATGGCGGTGCCGTCGAACACGGCCTCGCCGTCGCCCTCCGGCTCCTCGGCCGTGACCTCCTCGACATATTGCGGGGTGCCCTGCGCCTGCAGGTGGCGGACGATCTTCTCCACCTCCTCGTCCGACACGAACGGGCCGTGGACGCGGCTGATGCGGCCGCCGCCCGCCATGTAGAGCATGTCGCCTTGGCCGAGCAGCTGCTCGGCGCCCTGCTCGCCCAGGATGGTGCGGCTGTCGATCTTGGACGTCACCTGGAAGGAGATGCGGGTCGGGAAGTTCGCCTTGATGGTGCCGGTGATGACGTCGACCGAGGGACGCTGCGTCGCGATGATGACGTGGATGCCGGCGGCGCGCGCCATCTGGGCGAGGCGCTGCACGGCGCCCTCGATGTCCTTGCCGGCGACCATCATCAGGTCGGCCATCTCGTCGACCACGACGACGATGTAGGGCAGCGGCTCGAGATCGAGCTCCTCGGTCTCGTAGATGGCCGTGCCGGTCTCCTTGTCGTAGCCGGTGTGCACGGTGCGCGACAGGCGCTCGCCCTTGGCCTTCGCCTCCTGGAGGCGGGCGTTGTAGCCGTCGATGTTGCGCACGCCCACCTTGGAGAGCTTCTTGTAGCGGCTCTCCATCTCGCGCACCGCCCATTTCAGCGCGACCACGGCCTTCTTCGGGTCGGTGACGACGGGCGTGAGGAGATGCGGAATGCCGTCGTAGACGGACAATTCGAGCATCTTGGGATCGACCATGATCAGCCGGCACTGGTCCGGCCGCAGCCGGTACAGGAGGCTGAGAATCATGGTGTTGACGGCGACCGACTTGCCCGAGCCGGTGGTGCCGGCGATCAGCAGATGCGGCATGCGGGCGAGGTCGACGATGACGGGATCGCCGCCGATCGTCTTGCCGAGGCAGAGCGGCAGCTTGGCCGAGGAGTCGTGATACTGCTCGGCGGCCAGCATCTCGCGCAGATAGATCTTCTCGCGCGTCGCGTTGGGCAGCTCGATGCCGATCACGTTGCGGCCCGGCACCACGGCGACGCGCGCCGACACGGCGCTCATCGAGCGGGCGATGTCGTCGGCGAGCCCGATCACCCGCGACGATTTGATGCCGGGCGCCGGCTCCAGCTCGTACAGCGTCACCACCGGGCCTGGATGCGCGTCGAGAATCTCGCCGCGCACGCCGAAATCGCCCAGCACGGTCTGCAGCGACGCCTCATTGGCCTTGATCAGGTCCATCGACGGGGCGTGGCGGTCCGACGCCTTCGGGGCGGCGAGCAGGTTGACGGAGGGCAGCTCGTACTCGCTCGCCTTCGCCTTGGCGGGCGGCTTCTTGGGCGGCGGCAGCTTCTTGGCCGCGCGCTTGGGCGCCGGCTCCTCCTCGATCTCGTCCTCGGCCTCCGGCGCGTCGGCCGCGTCGAAGGGCGGCGTCTCGTCGTAGGCGCGCCGCTCGGCGACCTCGCCGGTGTCGCCGTCGAAACGCGGCTCGCGGCGCTCGAAGGTGCGGTGGTCGATGTCGGGCGCGCGCGTCGTCTTCGCCAGCGCGATGCCGGCCAGGACGCCGTGGCGGGCGAGCCGCAGCGCCCGCGCCTTCAGGCTGAGCAGCGAATGGACCACGAAGCCGAGCGAGATCGAGGCGCGGTCGCGCCCGGAGTCGTCGTCATCGTCCGTCTCGGGGTCGGCGGCCGGCGGCGGCGGCGGGGCGGCCTTCTTCGGGGCCGGCTTGGCCTTGGCGACCGGCGCGTCGGGATCGGCCTCGGCGAAACCGACGCCGCTGGCGAACAGCAGCGCCGCGATCGCGAGCGTGCCGTAGAGCGCGGCCAGGACCGTGGTGCCGGTGCCGGACGGCAGCAGCGACGCCGGGCCGCGCACCAGAAAATCGCCGATGACGCCGCCGAGCCCGCTCGGCAGCGGCCAGGCGGCGCTGCGCGGCAGGCAGGCGATGAAGCCGGCGGCGAGCGGCGCGCCGAGCGCCCAGGCGAGCACCCGCCACCGCTCGCGATCGAACCGGCGCAGATGGGCGAGCCGCCAGCCCCAGGCGGCGACGGGGCCGACCAGCGCCAGGGTGGCGAGGCCGAACAGCTGCATGAACAGGTCGGCCGCGATGGCGCCGGGGGCGCCGAGCAGATTCCGCACCGGCGCCGCTGTGGCGTGGCTGAGGCTCGGATCCTTCACCGACCAGGTGACGAGCGCCGCCGTGCACAGCATGGCGAGGCCGACCAGCACGAGCCCGACGAGCTGGCGGACGCGCCGCTCCAGCCCCACCCGGAGCTCGTCCGGCAGCAGGGTCGCCGCTCCGACTCGGCGCTGCAGTGCGGGCATTGCGTCCCCGTGTCTGCCCGGGCGGCCGCGGAATGCGGCCGCCGTGTCTCAAAATCCCGAGCTCAGCCCAGCACGGCGACGAGGCGGTGCAGCGCCTCGGCCGTGGTCTCCTCGTTCTGAACCATCGCGAGCCGGATGTAGTCGGCCCCCGGATTGGACCCGTCGGCCTGGTCGCGCGCGATGTAGCGGCCCGGCAGCACGCGCACGCCGGCGTCCCGCCACAGCTTCAGCGTCACGGCCTCGCTGCCGCCGAGCGCGGCGACGTCGAGCCACAGATAGAAGCCGCCGGCGGGGCGCACATAGCCCCAGCGATCGCCGACGATCTGGTCGGCGAGGTCGAATTTTCGCGCGTAGAGCCGGCGGTTCTCTTCCACATGGTCCTCGTCCGCGTAGGCAGCGGCGGCCACGGCCTGGGCGACGCCCGGCACCTGCGGGGCCGCGACGTTGCGCAGATCGAGGAACTTTTGCAGGAACGCCGCGTCGCCGGCCGCGAAGCCGACGCGCAGGCCGGGCAGGTTCGAGCGCTTCGACAGCGACTGGAACACCACCGCGTTGGAGAAGTCGGCACCGGCCGCCTGGAGAATCCCGGGCGGTGCGTCGCGCGTATATATCTCCGAGTAGCACTCGTCGGCGAAGACGAGAAAACCGTGCTTGCGGGCGAGCGCCAGCAGGCGGGCCAGGTAGTCGAGATCGGCGACGGCGCCCTGCGGGTTGGCCGGCGAGGCGATGTAGAGTGCCACGGTGCGGGCGAGCAGCGCGTCGTCGAGCGCGTCGAGGTCGGGCAGGAAGCCGTTCTGCTTCCAGGCCGGCATGTAGACGACGTCGCAGTCGGCCGCCGTGCCGCCGGCCGGATAGGCGGCGTAGAACGGGTTCGGCACCAGGATGGCGGGCTTGCCGGGCAGCGGGCCGCGCCGCGCCTCGACCCAGCGCTTCGCCGCGATGGCGCCGAGAAACAGGCCCTCCCGCGTGCCGCACAGGACCAGCACCTCGCTCGCCGCGTCGACGGCGCGCGGCAGGCCGTAGCGGCGCGTCAGCCAGCCGGCGGCGGCCTCGCGGAAAGAATCCGTGCCCTTGCCGGCCGGGTAGCGGCCGAGCGAGGCGAGATCGGCGACGAGCGCGTCCTTCACGAAGGGCGGGATCGGATGCTGCGGCTCGCCGATCGACAGGTTGATGGGCGCCTGCGCCGGCACGACGCCCGCGAGCAGCTCGGTGAGCCGCACGAAGGGCGAGCGGGTTTCGGGCGGCCTCGCGGGCGAGGCCGAGGGCGCACTGGCGGCGGAGGTCATGGACATCGGATCGTGCGGCTCGTGGGCGGGCGCGCCGGACGGCGCAGCCACGTCGGGGTGAAGCTTAGAGGGGGCGAGGTTAAGGCGCGATTAACCATCGACCGTCAAGGGCCGGACGCAGCGGGGGATAGGGTCGGAAAGTCGCCATAGGAGGCGCGGCAGCCGGCGCCGGCGCGCGTCTAGGCCGCGAGATCCGCCACCACGGCGTCGAGCACCGGGAAGCCGGAGCGGGTGACGCGCAGCCGGCCGTTCGGCATCGTCTCGACGAAGCCGTAGGACATGAGGTCGGCGATGCGGGCCGGGTCGAGCGGGCGGCCGGCGATCTTTTCGAACCGCTTCGGGTCGATGCCTTCGGTGAGCCGCAGCCCCATCAGCAGGAACTCGTCGGCCTGCTCGGGCCGCGTCACCGCCTCGTCGACCACCAAGCCGTGCCCGTGGTCCTCGACATTGGCCAGCCACGCCTCGGGGCGCTTCTCGGTCGCCGTGGCGAAGCGGCCGCCGGCGGCGTCGAGCAGGCGGCCATGGGCGCCCGGGCCGATGCCGGCATATTCGCCGTAGCGCCAGTAGACGAGGTTGTGCCGGCACTCGGCCCCCGGGCGGGCGTGGTTCGACACCTCGTAGGCCGGCAGGCCGGCCGCGGCACAGACCTCCTGGGTGATGTCGAACAGATGCCGCGCCACCGTGTCGCCCGGCACGGCGAGCTTGCCGGCCCGCTCCAGCGCCTCGAACGGCGTGTCGGGCTCGATGGTGAGCTGGTAGAGCGACAGATGCTCGGCCGCCTCGGCGATGGCGCGGCGCAGCTCGGACGCCCACGCCGCCACGCCCTGGCCCGGGCGGGCATAGATCAGATCGAACGAGTAGCGGTCGAAGATTTTTCGCGCCGTGCCGACCGCCGCCATGGCTTCTGCGGCCGTGTGAAGCCGGCCCAGCGCCTTTAGCGAATCATCGTCCAATGCTTGGACGCCAAGTGAAACCCGGTTCACTCCCGCCGTGCGAAACCCGCGGAACCGCTCCGCCTCGACCGAGGTCGGGTTGGCCTCGAGCGAGATCTCGGCGTTCGGCGCCACGGTCCAGTGCCTCGCGATGGCGTCGAGCACGGCGCCGACCGTCTCCGGCTTCATCAGCGAGGGCGTGCCGCCGCCGAAGAAGATGGTCGACACGGTGCGGCGCCCGATCCGCTCCGCCGTGGTGGCGATCTCGGTCGCGAAGGCGCGGGCGAAGCGGTCCTGCTCCACGGCGACATGGCGGACATGGCTGTTGAAGTCGCAATACGGGCACTTCGACAGGCAGAACGGCCAATGGACGTAGACCCCGAAGGGCACGTCCTCGCGGGGCTCGGTCACGCGATCCAGCACGGCGCGCTCCATGAGGTCAGCGTCGCTCAAGGCACGCCTCCGCCAGCATCACGAAGGCGCGGGCCCGATGCGAGAGGCCTTTTCCGATGGGCGGCAGGCCATGCTTCTCCTCGGCCGGCATCTCGCCGAAGGTTCGATCGTGGCCGTTGGGCAGGAACATCGGATCGTAGCCGAAGCCGAGGGTTCCGCGCGGCGGCCACACCAGCACGCCGTCGACACGCGCGAGAAAATCCTCGCGGTGGCCGTCCGGCCAGGCGAGGCACAGGGCGGAGACGAAATGGGCGCGGCGCTGCGCGGGCGCCGTCGCGCCGCGCTCGACGAGCTTCGCGTGGATGTCGGCCATCGCCCGGGGAAAGTCCTTGTCCGGGCCGGCCCAGCGGGCCGAGTGGATGCCGGGCGCCCCGTCGAGCGCGTCGACCACGAGTCCGGAGTCGTCCGAGAAGGCCGGCAGGCCGGTCGCGTGGGCTGCCGCCGCCGCCTTGATGTGGGCGTTCTCGACGAAGGTCGTGCCGGTCTCGTCGGGCTCCGGCAGGCCGAGCTCGCCGGCCGACACGGCCTCGATGCCGTAGGGTGCCAAGAGCTCGCGCATCTCGCGCAGCTTGCCGGCATTATGGGTCGCGACGACCAGCCGGCCGGTCAGCACACGATGCGCCGTCTCGCTCATCGGACGCCCGGCGATCTGTTCGGCGTCATTCCGGGGCGCACCGAAGGTGCGAACCCGGAATCCAGCCAGGAGCACCGAATCCGCGGCTGGATTCCGGGTTCGGCGCGGTGCGCCGCCCCGGAATGACCGACCCGGATATCCGCCCGATCCGATCTCACATCACCGCCATTTTCTGCAGCTCGACCAGCCGGCCGACGCCCTTGCGGGCGAGCGCCAGCAGGCTGAGGAACTGGGCCTCGCTGAACGGCTCGCGCTCTGCCGTGCCCTGGATCTCGACGATGCCGCCGTTGCCGGTCAGCACGAAGTTGGCGTCGGTGTCGGCCTGCGAGTCCTCGGCATAGTCGAGGTCGAGCACGGCGAGGCCGTTGTGGACGCCGCACGACACCGCCGCGACGTGATCGCGCAAGACCTCGCCGCGCAGCATGTCGCGCGCCTTCATCCAGGCGAGGCAGTCGTGCAGGGCCACCCAGGCGCCCGTGATCGAGGCCGTGCGGGTGCCGCCGTCGGCCTGGATGACGTCGCAGTCGACCGTGATCTGGCGCTCGCCGAGCGCCTCGAGGTCGAGGACGGCGCGCAGCGAGCGGCCGATCAGCCGCTGGATCTCGACGGTGCGGCCCGACTGCTTGCCGGCCGCGGATTCGCGCCGGGTGCGCTCCGAGGTGGCGCGCGGCAGCATGCCGTACTCGGCCGTCACCCAGCCGCGCGCCTGGCCCTTGAGCCACGGCGGCAGGCGGTCCTCCAGGGTGGCGGTGACCAGCACATGGGTGTCGCCGAACTTCACGAAGCAGGAGCCCTCGGCATACTTCACCACGGCGCGTTCGAGCGAGACGGCACGCAGCTCGTCGGGCTGGCGGTGGCTCGGACGCATGGACGGCTCCTCGGGCGAAGCGACGGAACGGACGGCGAGGTCGCCGGGGACGGGTCGCTGTGGGCATGGCGCGATCGGCCGCGCGGCGGCGCCGCGGGCGAAACGATCGCGGCTCGCTTTTAGGTCGCCGGACCCCGGGCGGCAAGGGCCGGCTGTCCGCGGTCCCCGGTCGCGATCGCCCGGCGGCTTGCGCTCCCCCGGGCCGAGGGACAAATCTGGAGGCCGAACCCGTCAGTCCCGCGCGAGCCCGAGCCAAGCCCCGTGTCCCAGGACCTTCCGATCGGCGCCAGCCCCAGCCTCGTCCAGCTCAACGAGCGCTCCCGCGAGATCTTTCGCGGGATCGTCGACAGCTATCTCGCCACCGGCGAGCCGGTGGGATCGCGCAACCTCGCGCGGCTGATCCCGATGACGCTGTCGCCCGCCTCGGTGCGCAACGTCATGCAGGACCTGGAGCAGGCGGGCCTCATCTACGCCCCGCACACCTCGGCCGGCCGGCTGCCGACCGAGTTCGGGCTGCGCTTCTTCGTCGACGCGCTGATGCAGGTCGGCGACCTGCCGGAGGACGAGCGCCGCTCGATCGAGGCCCAGGTGGCGGGCGCCGGCCGCTCCATGGAGGGCGTGCTCACCGAGGCCTCGACCATGCTGTCGGGCCTCACCCGGGCCGCCGGCGTGGTGCTCACCACCAAGGCGAACGCCCGCCTCAAGCACATCGAGTTCGTCCGGCTGGAGCCGACCCGGGCGCTGGTGGTGCTGGTCGCCGAGGACGGCCAGGTGGAGAACCGCATCCTCGACCTGCCGCCCGGCCTGCCGAGCTCCGCCCTGGTCGAGGCGACCAACTTTCTCAACCGCCACATCCGCGGCCAGACGCTTCTGGACGCCCGCACGGCGCTCGAGCAGGCGCTCGCCGCCGGCAAGGCCGAGCTCGACGCGCTCACGCAAAAGATCGTCGCGGCCGGGCTCGCCAGCTGGTCGGGCGGCGACGGCGACGACCGCAAGCTGATCGTGCGCGGCCACGCGCATCTCCTGGAGGACCTGCACGCGCTGGAGGACCTCGAGCGGGTGCGCCAGCTGTTCGACGAGCTGGAGACCCAGCGCGGCCTCGTCGACCTGCTCGGCCGGGCCGAATCGGCGGAGGGCGTGCGCATCTTCATCGGCTCGGAGAACAAGCTGTTCTCGCTGTCGGGCTCGTCGACCATCATCGCGCCCTACCGCGACAGCACCGGCCGCATCGTCGGCGTCATCGGCGTGATCGGCCCGACCCGCCTCAACTACGCCCGCGTCGTCCCGATGGTCGACTACACGGCCCGCGTGATCGGCCGGATGCTCGGGGGGTGAGCCCCCGCCGGCGGTGCGCCTCCCGCGCGGCCGGCCCGGCCCGCGGCCGAAATCCTTGATTTCCCCGCGCGGCGGCCCGATATGCGGGGGCGAAACCGGATCAACGTACAGACGGACGGATCGCCATGACCGACGACAAGGCCGGCGCCGCGCCCGCCCACGAGGCGACGAGCGCGAGCGCCCCGGAGACCGCTGCGGCCAGTGCCGCCTATGCCGCGACGGCGGCGAAGGCCGAGGCCGCGGCCGGCCCGCAAAATCCTGCCGGGCAAAATCCTTCGGGGCAAAACCCCTCGGGTCAGGATCCCGCCGCCGGGCAAAACCCGGGCGTGGACGTCGCGGCGCTCGCCAAGGAGGCCGCCGAGCACAAGGACCGGCTGCTGCGCACGCTGGCCGAGATGGAGAATCTGCGCCGGCGCACCGAGCGCGAGGTCGCCGACGCCCGCACCTACGGCATCTCGGGCTTCGCCCGCGACATGCTCGCCGTCGCCGACAATCTCCGCCGCGCCCTGGAGGCGGTGAGCGCCGAGAGCCGCGACACGCTGCCGGCGCCGGTGAAGAGCTTCCTCGAAGGCGTCGAGCTGACCGAGCGCGAGCTCCTGAAGGCTTTCGAGCGCAACGGGGTGAAGAAGTTCGACCCGCAGGGCCAGAAGTTCGACCCCAACGTTCACCAGGCGATGTTCGAGATTCCGGATCAGACGACCCCGAACGGCACCGTCGTCCAGGTCGTCCAGGCCGGCTACATGATCGGCGAGCGGGTGCTGCGCCCCGCCTTGGTCGGCGTGTCGAAGGGCGGCCCGAAGGTCGCCCCCGGCGGGGCGGCCGGCGAAGCGACGGCCCCGGCCGCCGGCGAGGGTCTCCCGCCCGGCGGCACCACGACCTGATCGGACGGACGTTTCGCCCCACGGCGCCGAACGTCGCTCGGCTCGGCGCCGCGCGCCGGCGCGGCTGGCCCGGCCTCAGCCGCGCGGATTGACCCCGTCGCGCACGGCACGGAAGCGCGGGAAGGCGTTCGACCAGGCGTCGTCGCGGGCGACCCCGAGGATGCGCAGATAGGCGCCGGAGCCGAAACGGATCCACTGAACGAGCTTGATCGTCGCGTCGGTCTTCGGATCCTTGCCCTCCGCCATCACCTGGTGGGTGTTGGCGCTGCCGCCGCCGAGCCGCAGCATCTCGGCGTTGACCACCCGCAGATCCTTGTAGCCGCCGAAGCCGGCCAGCAGGTTGCGGGCGAAGGTGTCGCGCGCCGCCGTCTCCTCCGGCCCGCCGCGGCCGACCGAGACCAGCATCATGGGCTGCTCGGTGGCGTCCAGCGTGTCCTTCGGCCCCTCGGTCAGCACCGCGCCGGCGCCGCCGATGACCCGCACCGGCCGCATGCCGGAGAGCTCGTCGATCCGGATCGGCAGCAGGCTCAGCTGCTCCTCGATCGGCACCGCGTCGCGCCGCGCGACCGACGCCAGCATGCTGCGCACCGCCGCGTCCGGATAGGTCTTGGCGGCGTCCTCCGGCACCTGGACGACGACCAGGGCGGCGGCCTCGCCGGCCGGCGCCACCAGGATCCACTTGCGGACCTTCTTGCCGTCCGCCTCCTGGCGACCGGCCACCAGGGTGCCCTCGCCGCCGGCCGGGAAGCTCTCGCGCGTCTCCTCGACGATGCCCTGCTTCTTGATGCGGTCGCGGGAGATCTGCTTGGCCGTGTCGGCGAGGCTCTGGCCCGTCACCTCCAGCATCAGCACCGAGGCGCCGGTGTCGTCGTCCTCGAAGCCTGGAAACTTCTCGCTCGCCTTGAGGCTGCCGGTGGGGACGAGGCCGAGCTTGAGGCCGGGCGGATAGACCGGATCGGCGGCCCGGGCCGTCGTCGTCAGCGGGCCGGCGAGCACGACCAGCGAGGCCAGCGCGAGGCCCAGCGCGGCGGCGCGGGCGGTGCGCGAGCCACGCTCTCGCGCCCGATGCTCGCACGGACCTTGCGCACGCAGACGACGCTCTCGGATCATGGCGCTTCCCTCGTCCGGCGCGGCGGCCGCCGCCCGGGTCGGGAACAGATGTCAGCGCAATGCGGCGCGGTTCGGGCAGGCCGAGATGCGTCGCGGCGCCGCGGGTGCGCGCCTCAGGCCGGGGCGGTCGGGGCGCGGCGGCGGCGCGGCCCGCCGGCCACCGGCGTGTTCGGCATCGGACCGTCCGGCGACGCGGCGTTCGACCCGAGGTCGTAGCGCCGGCCGTTCGGCATCACCAGATAACGTGACACCACCCGCAGCGTGCCGTGCCGATCCGGCTCGCCTTCGACGACCAGGCGGGTGCCGACCGGAAACCGGCGGGGCAGGCGCTGCTTCGGCGTCATGGCGACCTCCGGGACCGACGAATGTGGCCGGGTGGCTGGACTGGAGAGCGGACGACGGGTCGGCTCGGCGGGGACGGCTCGACCGAAGCGGTCCGATCGAGGCGGTCCGACCGAGCCGGTCCGATCGGATCGTGCGGGGCCGATCCGACCGAAACGCCAGTCTGCCCCGCGACGACGACGCGATGGCCCGCTTCGCAGCGGACCTTCCGGCATGCTAGGAAGGTGTCATGACAAAGGCATGTCGCCGATGAGCGCCACCCTGACGACGCCCGGATCCCGCGTGACCGAGTCCCGCGGGCCGGAGGGCCGGACCCCGGACCTGACCGCCGTGATGGCGGACATCGGGCGGCGCGCGCGTGCGGCCGCCGGGGCCGTCGCCCTGGCGAGCGCGATCGACAAGTCCGAGGCGCTGATCGCCATGGCCGAGGCGCTGCGCGCCGCGGCGCCGGAGATCCTGGCCGCCAATGCCGAGGACGTCAGCGAGGCGCGCAGCCGCGGCGCCACGGCGGCGCTGATCGACCGCCTCAAGCTCGACGAGAAGCGCGTCGCCGCGATGGCCGAGGGGATCGAGGTGGTCGCCGCGCTGGCCGACCCGGTCGGCGCCGTCATGGACGCCTGGACGCGGCCGAACGGCATGACGATCGAGCGCGTGCGGGTGCCGCTCGGCGTCATCGGCGTCATCTACGAGAGCCGGCCGAACGTCACGGCCGACGCCGGCGCGCTGTGCCTGAAGGCCGGCAACGCCGTGATCCTGCGCGGCGGCTCCGACAGCTTCCGCTCCTCGCGCGCCATTCATGCGGCCCTGGTCGAAGGGCTGCGCGCCGCCGACATGCCCGAGGACGCGATCCAGCTGGTGCCGACCCGCGACCGCGCCGCGGTCGGGCTGATGCTCGGCGGGCTCGACGGCACCATCGACGTGATCGTGCCGCGCGGCGGCAAGGATCTGGTCGCCCGGGTGCAGGCCGAGGCCCGCGTCCCGGTGTTCTCGCATCTCGACGGCAACTGCCACGTCTATGTCGACGCCGGCGCCGATCTGGCGATGGCGAAATCGATCCTGATGAACGCCAAGCTGCGGCGCACCGGCGTGTGCGGGGCGGCCGAGACCCTGCTGGTCGACCGCGCCGTCGCGGCGACCCATCTGGCGCCGCTCGTGACCATGCTGCTCGACGCCGGCTGCGAGGTGCGCGGGGACGCCGCGGCGCAGGCCGTCGATGCGCGTGTAAAGGCGGCGAGCGAGGCCGACTGGGCGACCGAGTATCTCGACGCCATCATCGCCGCCAAGGTGGTCGACGGCATCGACGAGGCGATCCGCCACGTCAACCGCTGGGGCTCCCACCACACCGACGCGATCGTCACGGCCGATCAGGCCGCGGCCGAGCGCTTCCTGGCCGAGGTGGACTCGGCCATCGTCCTGCACAACGCCTCGACCCAGTTCGCCGACGGCGGCGAGTTCGGGTTCGGGGCCGAGATCGGAATCGCCACCGGCCGGCTGCATGCCCGCGGCCCGGTCGGCGTCGAGCAGCTCACCACCTTCAAGTACCGCATCCGCGGCTCGGGTCAGACCCGTCCATAGGGTCGACCGATCCTCCCGGCCCGGGAGGCAGCGCGCGGAGCCGGAGGATCCCGAGACTTCCATGCCCATGGCGTACCATTCGCTCCGGCCCGTCTCGGCGGGGGACGAGGCGGCGCTTCGCGGCCGCGACTATCGCGTGCCGCCCTATGCGCCGGGAATGCGGATCGGCCTGTTCGGCGGCACCTTCGATCCGCCGCACGAGGCCCATCTCGCCGCCTGCCTGCTCGCCATGCGGCGGCTGCGGCTCGACCGCGTGTGGTGGCTGGTCACGCCCGGCAACCCGCTGAAGAACACCTCGGGCCTCGCACCCTTGGCCGAGCGGATCGAGGCGGCCCGCGCGCTCGCCCGCCATCCGCGCATCGCCGTCACCGGGCTCGAGGCCGCGGTCGGGGTGCGCTACACGTTCGACACCGTCCAGTATCTGGTGAAGCGCTGCCCCGGCGTGCGTTTCGTCTGGATCATGGGGGCCGACAACCTGCGCAGCTTCCACCGCTGGAACAACTGGCGCGGCATCGCCGACCTGGTGCCGATCGTGGTGGTCGACCGGCTCGGGCCGAGCCTCTATGCGAGCTCCGGCGTCGCCGGGCGGGCGCTCGCCTTCGCCCGCGTCAACGAGGACCGGGCGGTCCGGCTGCCCTATCTGAAGCCGCCCGCCTGGGCGTTCCTGCACGGCCTGAAGTCGCCGCTCTCCTCGACCCAGCTCCGCGCCCAGCGGCGGCTGCCGGCCGGGAGCGGGCACGCCGGCGACGGGACGGGCGACGCCGCCGAAGCAGCGGACGACGACGCGGGCTTCGGCGCGAGCGTTGCCCGGACGCAAGAGCCCGAAAGAAACCTCCGGCGCGGCACCGCGGGTGGTTGAAACCATTTACCCCGGCCCCTTATCTTGAGAGTCGGCCGACCGCACAGGCTCGGCTCAGCGCAATGGGTCTTGCTCAAAAGGAAGGTCCCCTGACGACATCTGCGCGCTCGCGGGCGAGCGCCTCCCGAAAGCCCGCCGCCTCCGCCGCCCGTTCGGGCCCGGCCAAGTCGAACCCGTCGAAACCGGCCTTGCCGGCCACGGTCGACACCGACGCCGCTCCGTTGCAGCCGCGGCCGCCGCGTCCCGACGCCGACGAGACGCTTCGACTCGTCCTCGCCCGCCTCGACGACATGAAGGCAGAGGAGACGACGACCATCGATCTCCGCGACAAGTCCGCGCTGGCCGACGCTATGGTGGTCACCACCGGGCGCTCGAACCGCCATGTCGGCTCGATCGCCGATCGGGTGATCGAGGACCTGCGCAAGGCCGGCGTGCGGACCAAGGTCGAGGGCATGCCGCACTGCGACTGGGTGCTGATCGACGCCGGCGACGTGATCATCCACGTGTTCCGGCCCGAGGTCCGCGCCTTCTACGCGCTGGAGAAGATGTGGGCGCCGCGCGACGCCGGCGCGCGCCGCGCCGCGAGCTGAACCCGCGGGTGACGCCATGCGGCTCCTGGTCGCCGCGGTCGGACGGATGAAGGCGGGCGCCGAGCGCGAGCTCGGCGAGCGCTATCTCGACCGGTTGGCGAAGAGCGGCCGGGCGATCGGCCTGCGCGACGTCGAGGTCGTCGAGATCCGCGAGAGCAAGGCCCAGGAGATCGACCGCCGCCGCCTGGAGGAGGCGATCGCGCTCGCCAACGTGATCCCGGACGGCGCCGTCACGGTGGCGCTCGACGAGCGCGGCCGCAACCTCGACAGCCCGGCCTTCGCCGGCGAGATCCGCGCCTGGCGCGACACCGGCCGCGAGGCCGCCGTGTTCGTCATCGGTGGGGCGGACGGCCTCGACGACGAGATCCGGCGGCGCGCCGACCTCGTCCTGTCGTTCGGCGCCGCCACCTGGCCGCACCAGCTCGTCCGGGTGATGCTGCTCGAGCAACTCTATCGCGCAGTGACGATCCTGTCCGGACATCCGTACCACCGGGGGTGAGCCGGTCCCCGGCGTGCCGCCCAGAAATGGCCGGTCGGCGAAAGCATGGACGCGAATTCATCTGCTGGCCCGGCAGGGCGACGCGAAGCCGCCCCAATCCGTCGGTAAGTGCCTCCCATTCCCGTGCCTCGCGATTCCGGATCGCCGCTGCAACCGATGACGCCGAGCCCGTCCTCCCGCCCCGCGCGCGCCGCGTTGTCGCTGGCGCTGGCCTTCGCCTGTGCGGCCGCGCCGGCCGGTCCGGTCGTCGCGCAGGAGCGTGGCCGCTCGCCTGCGGTGCTCGACACCATCCGGCAGCGCGACAAGGAGCTCGAGACGATCCGGGCCGAGCAGAAGCGCGCCGCCGACACCGAGAAACAGCTGCGGGTCGAGATCGACCGGCTCGGCGAGGATCGCCGCAAGCTGAACCAGACGATGATCGACACGGCCGGGCGGGTGCGCGGCGCCGAGCAGGCGATCGCCGCCATCGAGGCCCGGCTCGACCTGCTCGAATCGACCGAGCACGGCATCAACGGCTCGCTGGAATCGCGCCGCGCCACCATCGCCCAGGTGCTGGCCGCCCTGCAGCGGCTCGGCCGGCGGCCGCCGCCGGCCTTCCTGGTGAGCGCCGAGGACGCGCTCAAGTCGGTGCGCACCGCGATCCTGCTCGGCGCCGTGCTGCCCGAGCTGAAGAGCGAGGCCGAGGCGCTCGCCACCGATCTCGCCGATCTCGTGCGGGTGCGCCGCGACAGCGCCGCCGAGCGAGCCAAGCGGGCCAACGACCTCGCCGTGCTGGCCGAGGAGCGCACCCGGCTCGGCCTGCTGATCGAGGAGCGCCAGAAGCGCCTCGGCGAGGTCGAGAAGGAGCTCGACACGGCGCGCCGCCGCGCCCTGCAGCTCGCCCTCCAGGCCGACAACCTGAAGGACCTGATCGCGCGGCTCGAGCACAATCTCGACGCCGCCGCGCGCGCCGCCCGCGCCCAGGCGGAGCACCAGGCGGCGGTCGGCGCCCGGCCTGACCTCGCCGCCCTCAAGGACCCCGGCCGGCTCGCCCCGGCGATCGCCTTCGCGTCGGCCAAGGGGACGCTGCCGCTGCCCGTGAACGGCATGCGGCTGCGCGAGTTCGGCGCCGCCGACATGCACGGCGGCACCGAGAAGGGGCTTTCGATTACCGCCCGGGCCGGCGCCCAGGTGACGGCGCCGTGCGACGGCTGGGTGGTCTATGCCGCCCCGTACCGTTCCTATGGCCAACTCTTGATCCTGAATGCCGGCGGTGGATATCATGTCCTGCTGGCAGGCATGGAACGGATCACGGTCGATCTCGGCCAATTCGTCCTGACCGGAGAGCCCGTCGGGACGATGGGAAGCAGCGGTCCGGCGATGGCGAGCGCCGCCGCCGGCGGACCGTCGCCACCCGTGCTTTACGTGGAGTTCCGCAAGGACGGGCTCCCGGTCGATCCGTCCCCCTGGTGGGCAACCAACGAGAGCGAGAAGGTCCGCGGATGATGCGAAAGACTTCACTGGTTCTGCTCGGGGCCGCCGCCGGCGCCGCCCTGACCGGCCTCGCGACCCAGATCCCGACCGGCCTCGCCACCAACCTCCTGTGGTCGAGCGCCAAGGCCGCCTCCACCGACACCTATCGCCAGCTCAACCTGTTCGGCGACATCTTCGAGCGGGTGCGCTCGCACTATGTCGAGAAGCCGGACGACTCCAAGCTGGTCGAGTCGGCGATCAACGGCATGCTGTCCGGGCTCGACCCGCATTCGAGCTACATGGACCCGAAGAGCTTCCGCGACATGCAGGTGCAGACCCGCGGCGAGTTCGGCGGGCTCGGCATCGAGGTCACCATGGAGGACGGCCTCGTCAAGGTCGTCGCCCCGATCGACGATACCCCGGCCGCCAAGGCGGGCATCCGCGCCAACGACGTGATCACGCATCTCGACGGCGAGGCCGTGCAGGGCATGACCCTGAACCAGGCAGTCGAGAAGATGCGCGGCCCGGTCAACACCAAGATCAACCTCAAGGTGATGCGCAAGGGCGCCGAGAAGCCGCTCGAGATCGCCATCACGCGCGACATCATCCGGGTCCGCTCGGTGAGGAGCCGCATCGAGGGCACCGACGTCGGCTACATCCGCATCACCCAGTTCAACGAGCAGACCACCGAGGGCCTCAAGAAGGCGCTCGGCGACCTCGCAAACCAGATCCCGGCCGACAAGCTGCGCGGCTTCGTCATCGACCTGCGCAACAATCCGGGCGGCCTGCTCGACCAGGCCATCTCGGTGTCGGACGCGTTCCTCGACCGCGGCGAGATCGTCTCCACCCGCGGCCGCGATCCCGACGAGACCCAGCGCTTCAACGCCCGCCCGGGCGACCTGACCAAGGGCAAGCCGGTCATCATCCTGGTCAACGGCGGCTCCGCCTCGGCCTCCGAGATCGTCGCCGGCGCCCTGCAGGATCACAAGCGCGCGACCCTGATCGGCACCCGCTCGTTCGGCAAGGGCTCGGTGCAGACCATCATCCCGCTCGGCGCCGGCAACGGCGCGCTGCGGCTGACCACGGCGCGCTACTACACGCCGGCCGGCCGCTCGATCCAGGCCAAGGGCATCGTGCCGGACATCGAGGTCCTGCAGGACGTGCCGGACGAGGTGAAGTCGCGCGCCGAGATGCGCGGCGAGTCCTCGCTGCGCGGCCACCTCAAGGCGGATGGCGAGGAGCAGGCCGGGTCGCAGTCCTACGTCCCGCCGGAGGCCAAGGACGACAAGGCGCTGGGCATGGCCCTCGACCTGATGCGCGGCACCCAGGTCAACGCCGCCTTCCCGCCGAGCGGCAAGGCCGCCGCCGTGCCGAACTGAGGCGCCATCGCCGGTTCACGAGCCGACAGGCTTCGAAGCTAGAAAGGGCGGCCGCGAGGCCGCCCTTTTCGCATGCGCGCCGGGTTCGGGAGGCATTCCGTACCGCCCGCCGCTGACGCGGGCCGGGCGATTGCCGTTTGCGCCTGCCGGATCAGCGCGTTGGTGCCGCACCGGGGCGAATCGTGCGTGCTACACTCGCGACCGTGATTCGCAGGGAGTCAACGGTGGCCGGCGACGATCTGGAGAAGCCGCTCGGCGTGCCCGAGCCGGACGCGGCGAACGGGCTCGCGGCCGAGCCGGAGCATCGGCGCAAGCGTCGACACGTCCCGGTCGAGATGCCGATCGCGGCGCTGCTCGCTCTGTGCCTCCTCGGCTTCGTCGGCTGGGCCGTCGTGGTCGACGATCCGACCGGCGGCGAGCCGACCGCCATCGTCGCGCTGCCGCCCGGCACCATCCCGGCCACCCCGAACGCCGCCGCCCCGGCGAGCGAGCCCGGTGGCGCGGCGGCACCCGCCGACCGGTCGGGCGCCGACAAGCAGGGCACCGGCCAGCCGGGCACCGGCCAGAAGGGCGCCGCGCCCGGCGCCCCGGCGGGCGGCCAGACCGTGACCATCATCGACGGCTCGACCGGCAAGCGGCAGCAGGTGTCGGTCGGCGCCGGCGAGGGCAAGCCCGAGACCGCCGACGGCAAGGCCGACCCGAAGGCCGACGGCAAGCCGTCCGGCCAGAAGCCGGACGTCAAGGTCGCGGCGATCGAGCAGTCGCTGCTCGAGGCGACCCGCCACGGCCACGTGCCGCGCATCGCCCTCGACGGCACCCGCCCGTCGGTCGTCTATGCCCGCAAGGCGCCGCCGGCCAGCGAGGCGAGCATCAAGGTCGCCCTGGTCGTCGAAGGGCTGGGAGTCGGCAGCAGCGGCAGCGCGCGGGCGCTGGAGAAGCTGCCGCCCGTCGTCTCGCTCGCCTTCGTGCCCTACGGAAACGAGGTCGGGCCGCTCGCCGCCAAGGCGCGCGGCCAGGGCCACGAGATCCTGCTGCAGCTGCCGATGGAGCCGTTCGACTATCCTGACAACGATCCGGGGCCGCAGACGCTGCTCACCTCGCTCACACCGGAGCAGAACGTCGACCGCATGCAGTGGGCGATGAGCCGCATGCAGGGCTATGTCGGCGTGGTCAACTACATGGGCGGCCGCTTCACCTCGACCGAGACGGCGATCGGCCCGGTGCTGCGCGAGGTCGCCAAGCGCGGCCTCGTCTATGTCGACGACGGCACCTCGCCGCGCAGCCTCGCGAGCCAGTTCGCCGGCGCCAACAACCTGCCCTTCGCCAAGGCCGCCGTGGTGATCGACGCGGTGCCGTCCAACGCCGAGATCGACCGGGCGCTCGCCCGGCTGGAGACGACGGCGCGCGAGACCGGCAGCGCGGTCGGCATCGCCCGCGCCCTGCCGCTGTCGATCGAGCGCCTGACGCAGTGGATCAAGCAGGCCGAGGGCCGCGGCATCGTGCTGGTGCCGATCACCGCCATCACGACCCGCGCCAAGGCGAGCTGAGCGCGAGCGGGGCGTTCCGGGCGAGCGGGAATTTGTGCTGCGACCGGCTGCCGCGGCACCCCCAAACCCGCTATGGTGGCGCGCTTTTCGCGCACCCGTCTCCCGCCGAACCGATCCCCGGATGCCCCGGAGCCCTGCCATGAACGCCGTCGTCCGCCTCGCCGCCGCCGCGATGCTGGCCACCCCCCTGCCCGCCCTCGCCGCCGACGACTTCCCCACCCGCCCCGTCACCATGGTCGTGCCGTTCGCCGCCGGCGGCACCTCGGACGTGATCGCCCGCGTCGTCTCCGAGCAGATGGGGCAGGCGCTGGGCCAGCGCATCATCAACGAGAACGTCCCCGGCGCCGGCGGCTCGACCGCGCTCGCCCGCGTCGCCCGCGCGCCGGCCGACGGCTACATGATCGCGATCGGCAATGTCGGCACCAACGCGGCCGCCTACGCCATCTATCCGGAGATCAAGTACAGCAACGACGACTTCGTCCCGATCGGGCTCGCCGCCAAGACCGTGCCGGTGATCGCCATCCGCAAGGACTTCCCGGCGACCGACCTGAAGAGCTTCATCGCCCACGCGAAGGCCAATCCGGGCAAGGTCAATCTCGGCCATGCCGGCGTCGGGTCGTCGAACTATCTCATCTGCAAGACCTTCATGGCGGCGGCCGGAATCGACGTGACGCTGGTCAGCTATCGGGGCGCGGCGCCCGCCCTCAACGACCTGATGGGCGGCCAGGTCGACGGCGTCTGCGACGCCGCCGCCTCGGTGTCCGGCGCGATCCAGAACGGGCTGGTGCGCGGCCTCGTCGTCTCGGCGCCGCATCGCATGCGCACGATTCCCGACGTGCCGACCTCCGCCGAGGCCGGCCTGCCCGAGTGGCAGCAGCAGGGCTGGAACGCCCTGTTCGCGCCGAAGGGCACACCGAAGGCCGCGATCGACAGGCTCAACGCCGCGCTGCGCAAGGCGGTGGCGAGCGACGCGCTGCAGAAGCGCATGGACGATCTCGGCTCGATCCCGGCGACCGAGGAGGAGATGGACCCGGCCGCCGCCGGCCGCCTGGTCGTCTCCGAGATCGAGAAGTACCGCAAGGTTCTGGGCCCGGCGCAGTGAGCGCCGGCACGGGCGGCCGATGAACGCGCCGAACCCGATACGGCTGGTCATTCCGGGGCGCGGCGCAGCCGCGAACCCGGAATCCAGCGGAACAGACCGAATTCGCCTTTGGATTCCGGGGCGCGGACCTTCGGTCCGCGCCCCGGAATGACGACGAACTGATTTGGTTGGATCCGGATGACCCGCTTCGAAGATCTCCCCTACCGTCCCTGCGTCGGCGTGATGGTGCTCAACCGCGACGGGCTCGCCTTCATCGGGCGGCGCACCGAGGGGCCCGAGCACGTCGACAATGTCCATGCCTGGCAGATGCCGCAGGGCGGCGTCGACCCCGGCGAGGATCCGTGGCCGGCGGCGCTACGCGAGCTGTACGAGGAGACCTCGATCCGCTCGGTAGAGAAGCTCGGCGAGGTCGCGGAGTGGCTCGCCTACGATATCCCGCGCGAGATCGTCGGCCAGGCCTGGAAGGGCAAGTATCGCGGCCAGACGCAGAAATGGTACGCGCTGCGCTTCACCGGCGACGAGCGCGAGATCGATATACTCGCGCCGGGCGGCGGCGCCCACGAGGCCGAGTTCGCCGAGTGGCGCTGGGAGCCGGTGGAGAATCTCCCCGGCCTGATCATCCCGTTCAAGCGGCCCGTCTACGAGCGCGTCGTCGCGGAGTTCTCGAAATACGCGCGGTGACGGTCGCGCTCTGCGAAGCCGCCTCGGGTGCTGGCGTCTCTGGCGTCGTCGCGGCCGGCATCGCGCCGGCGGCGGCGAGCCGCGCGCGACCACGCGCCGTGAGCCGCACCGGGGCGGTGTCGCGGCTCGGCGCGCCGGCGCCGATCGCGACCAGGCCGTCGATCAGCGCATCCTCCCAGATCGACAGGCGCGGACAGCTCGTCCGCCACGCCTCCATCACGGCGGCGTAGCTGCGCGGCGCCTCGGCCAGCCAGCCGAGAAACTGCAGCGTGAGATGGGCGGCGGGGGTCGTCATACGAAGCTCCTCCGGGTGCGAGGGACTGCAGGGCGGTCGATCGTCGCCGTGGTAAACGCCGCCGTTAACCGCCCCGGGCCTCTGAATCACGGCACCTTTTCCGGCTCGCGGCGCCGTCGCGCGCGGGCCGCGCGCCGCTCGACGTCGCGAATGCGAGCAAAGTTCCGTTAGGAGTTTAATCGAAGTCTCCGCGACCCGAAACGCGGAGGACGCCGAGTCCATGACGAACCCCCATCGCACGAGCCACTCTTCGACGCGCCCGTTCTCGACGCGACCGTTCTCGACGCCCGTGTCCGCGGCCACGGTCGCCGGCGAGGCGGTCGATACGCCCCCGCACGCGGCGCCGTCGCGCCACGCCGGGGTGGCGCGCGTCCTGATTGGCCTCGTGCTCCTGATCACGAGCGTGTCGGCCCTCGCCGTGACGGCGACTCTGGCGCAGGGCGCACCCCCGGCCGCCGCCTGGATCGCCGCCGGGCTCGGCGTGGTGACGATCGCCGCGATCGTCGCAGCCGCGGCCGCGCTCTCCGGCGCCGCGCCGCGCGCGGGCATCGGCGGCGACGCCGCGCAACGCGCCGCGACGCTCGACGCCGCGACCGCCGCGGCGGCGCGCGAGCAGGCCCAGGACGCGATCCGGGCCGAGCGCGAGACGCTCGCGACCACGCTGAACAACCTGCCGCTCGGCGTCGTCGGCATCGACGCCTCGATGCGGCTGGTCATGTGCAACGACGGCTTCCTCGCGATGTACGGCCTCGCCCGCGAGGCGGCCGAGCCCGGCCTGCCGCTGGAGGCGCTGCTGCGCCGCCTGGCGCGCGCCGGCGCCGGCCTCGGCGACGCGCAGGCCTTCGTGCGCTGGATCGCCGAGCGGCGGGACGGCGCCGAGGAGTTCGTGCTCGCCGACGGGCGCGTGATCAGCATCACGCACCGGCCGCTCGCGCTCGGCGGCTGGGTGTCGACCCACGAGGACGTGACGGTGCGACGCCGCGCCGAGGCGGCCCTCGTGCGCTCCGAGGCGCTGCTCGTCACCGTGCTCGACGCCGTGCCGGACGCGATCCTCGCCAAGGACGCCGGCGACCGCCGCTACGTGCTGATGAACCGCGCCGCCGAAGCCCTGCTCGGCGTCTCCCGCCATGCGGTGCTCGGCCGTACGGCGCGCGAGATCTTCCCGCGCCTCACCGCCGAGCTGATCACCGGCGACGAGCGCGCCGTGCTCGACACGCGCATGCCGGTGCTGATCGCGGAGCGGGCGATCGAGACGCCGGCCGCCGGAGCGCGCATCGTCTCGGCACGCTGCCTGCCGGTCTGCGCTCCCGACGGCGAGCCGCAGATGCTGATCACGATGCTGCAGGACCGTACCGGCCGGGTGCGCCACCCGCTGCCGGTGCCGGCCCTGTCCGGACCGCTGGCGAAGCTGCGGCTGGCGAGCTGATCAGGTCGCGGCGAATGCGGTCGAAGTGGATCGGTTCACGCTGCTTCGCACCGAAGAAGAGCTTCGTGTCCCGGGCGCGGCGCCACGCGCCGCGAACCGGGACCCAGCGCCAAGGAACGAGACGCTCACCCAGCCGCCCCTGGGCCCCGGCTCTGCGGCGCATCGGGCCGCTGGCCCGACGCGCCTTGTCCGGGGCACGCGGTGCCTCGTCGCATCACCCCGGCGCGAGGTCGCCCAGGAAGCTGGCCGCGACCGAGAGGCGCGACAGCGTCAGGCCGGACGCGGCGATCTCCTGCACGGCGACCCGCACCCGGTCGACGGCGCCACCACGCGCTTTCGTCCAGGCCTCCACGGCGGCGGGACCGGACAACCCGTCCGCCATCGTCTCGGCCGTGATGCGGCGCGCCGCGTCGCCGATCTGATCGAGCGCTCGGTCGAGCGCGAGGCGGTCGAAATAGTCGGCGACGACGATTTTTCTGGCCGCGATCGACAGCCGGTCGATGTCGAAATGCGCCGCCACCGCGAACCACGTCGCCGCGGCCTCCTCGACCGGACGGCCGACCCGGTCGGCGACCCGGATCGCGTCGAGCGCGCCGCCGATCTGCGGCATGTCGGCGAGCCGCTGCGCCAGCGCCTCCGGCACGCCGGCGGCGGCGAGCTCGGAGGTGCGGGCAGCGCGCGCCACCTGGGCGGGCTTCGGCAGCACGTGATCGAGCGCCGCCTCGATGGCGGCGATGCCGGCCCGGTGACGGTCGACGATGCCGGCGAGGCCGCCCGAGAGATCGAGCCGGCGCAGCACCCACACCATGCGGTCGAGCAGCAGGTTCTGCACCTGCTCCAAGAGCGCGAGCTGCAGGTCGCCGGAGATGCGGTTGTCGAGCGCCTCGATCGCCGTGTTGAGCGCCACCATGTCGAAGGAGTCGCGCACCGCCGCGAAGGCGGCGGCGATGCGGTCCGGTGCCGCGCCGGTCTGATCGGCGATGCGCACGATCAGGGTCGGGCCGCCGCGGTTGATCATCGAATTGGCGAGCTGCGTCACGATGATGTCGCGGCGCAGCCGGTGCTCGGTCAGCGCGTCGGGGAAGCGTTCGCCGACGACCGGCGGGAAGTAGCGGCCGAGCTCGCGCGACAGATAGGCGTCGTCGGGAATCGACGACTCCAGGAGGTCGTGCGAGAGCGACAGCTTGGCATAGGCGAGCAGCACGGCGAGCTCGGGCCTTGTCAGCGGCACGCCGCGACTGCGCCGCTCGGCGATCTCGACGTCGTCGGGCAGCATCTCGACGGCGCGGTCGAGGAGGCCGCGGCGCTCCAGCGTCTGCATCAGCCGCTGCTGGAAACCGAGATCCTCGAGCCCGCGGCGCTGCGCCAGCGAGAGCGCCTGGGTCTGCTGGTAGTTGTTGCGCAGCACGACGCGGCCGACGTCGTCGGTCAGCGAGGCGAGCAGCGTATCGCGCCCCGGCCGGTCGAGCCGGCCGTCGCGCAGCGGCCGGCCGAGCGCGATCTTCAGATTCACCTCGACGTCGGACGTGTTGACGCCGGCCGAGTTGTCGATCGCATCGGTGTTGAGCCGCACGCCGGCCAGCGCCGCGCTGATGCGACCGCGCTGGGTGAGGCCGAGATTGGCGCCCTCGCCGACCACCTTGCAGCGCAGCTCCGGGCCGGTGATGCGGATCGCGTCGTTGGCGCGGTCGCCGGCCTGATCGTTGGTCTCTTCCGGCGCGCGCACATAGGTGCCGATGCCGCCGAAGAACAACAGGTCGACGGGCGCCTTCAGGATGGCGCTCATCAGCTCGGTCGGCGTGACGCGCTCCTTCTTCAGCCCGATCGCCGCCTGGGCCTGCGGCGACAACGTGATCTCCTTGGCGCTGCGCGGGAACACCCCGCCGCCGGAAGAGATCAGCGACGTGTCGTAGTCCTGCCAGCTCGACCGCGGCAGGGCGAACAGCCGCGCCCGCTCCGCGAAGCTGCGCTCCGGATCCGGCGTCGGATCGATGAAGATGTCGCGATGGTCGAACGCCGCGATCAGCTTCGTGGTGCGCTCGCGCAGCATGCCGTTGCCGAACACGTCGCCCGACATGTCGCCGACGCCGACCGCCGTGAACGGCACCTTGCCGATGTCGACGTTCATCTCGCGGAAGTGGCGCTTCACCGCCTCCCAGGCGCCGCGCGCCGTGATGCCCATGACCTTGTGGTCGTAGCCGGCCGAGCCGCCCGACGCGAAGGCGTCGTCGAGCCAGAAGCCGTGCGCCTGGGCGATGCCGTTGGCGATGTCCGAGAAGGTCGCCGTGCCCTTGTCGGCGGCGACGACCAGATAGGGATCGTCGCCGTCGTGCCGCACCGTGTCGGCCGCGATCACGCGGCCGTCGGGCGCGATCGTGTCGGTGAGGTCGAGCAGCGCGCCCATGAAGAGCTCGTAGCTGGCGATCGCCTCGGCCTGCACGGCCTCGCGGCTGCCGCCGACGGGGAGCTGCTTGGGCACGAAGCCGCCCTTGGCGCCGACCGGCACGATGACGGCGTTCTTCACCTGCTGGGCCTTCACGAGGCCGAGCACCTCGGTGCGGAAGTCCTGCGGCCGGTCCGACCATCGGATGCCGCCGCGCGCCACCTTGCCGAAGCGCAGATGCACGGCCTCCAGCCGCGGCGAGTAGACGAACACCTCGTAGAGCGGCCGCGGCAGCGGCAGGTCGTCGATGCGCCGGCTGTCGAACTTGATCGCCATCACGGGCTTGGGCAGGCCGTCGCGATCGAGCTGATAATAGGTGGTGCGCACCGCCGCGAGCACCAGATTGACGAAGCGGCGCAGGATGCGGTCCTCGTCGAGACTCTCGACGGCGTCGAGTGCCGTGTCGATCTCGTGCAGGATCTCGGTCTCGTGGTCGGCGCGGTCGTCGACCGACAGGCCCTGGCGCGGCGCGAAGCGGGCGTGGAACAGCGCGACGATCCGCTCGGCGATGGCCGGGTGGCGGGTCAGGGTCGCCCACATGTAGTCCTGCGACCAGCTCACGCCGAACTGGCGCAGCGCCCGCGACAGCATGCGCACCAGCGCGATGTCGCGCCACGGCATGGCGGCGACCAGCGCCAGCGCGTTGTAGCCGTCGTCCTCCGCGAGCCCGCGCATCGCCATCAGGAACACGGCCTCGAGCCGGCGACCGAGCAGATCGAGATCGACGGCGCCGCCGCCGAGCCGCTCCAGCTGCATGTCGTGCAGCCACACGGGCGCGCTCGAAGCGTCCCCGGTCGGCGTCGCCACCCTGAACGTGCTCTCCTCGACGACGCGGAAGCCCATGTGCTCCAGCACCGGCACGCGCTCGGAGAGCGGGATGGGCCGGCCCTGGCTCCACACCTTCAGGCGGGCGCAGGCGGGGGCGTCGGTGGCGTTGCGGTAGAAGTCGACGCCGAGCGGCCGCTCCGGCGTCAGGCGCTCCAGGATCTTGATGTCGTCGACCGCGGTCGACGGCGTAAAGGCGGTGCGATAGGCGCGCGAGAACGCCTCGGCGTATCTCTCCTTGAGGGCGGCGGCACGGACCGGCTCGTGGCTGGCGGCGAGCGCCGCGGCGAGCCGGTCCTGCCAGGTCAGCACGATGCCGGAGACGGCCTCCTCCAGGGCGGCGCGGCTCGGTCGCGGCGTCTCGCCGGCGAAGCGGCCGACGATGTAGTGGACCCGCACCAGCGGCCCGTCCGGGAACCACGGATAGAAGGCGACGATGCGGCCCGTGTAGACGGCGGCGAGATGCGCCCCGATCGCCTCGCGGATGGTCGAGTCGTAGCGGTCGCGCGGCACGTAGACGATCACCGAGACGAAGCGATCGAAGCGGTCGAGCCGCGGCAGCACGCGCACCCGCGGCCGCTCGCCGAGATGCATCACGATCAGCGAGAAGCGCAGCAGCGTCGCCTCGTCGACCTGGAACAGCTCGTCGCGCGGATAGGTCTCCAGCACGTTGGCGAGGACGCGGGCCGAGTGGCTCGCCGGCGCGAAGCCGGCGCGCGCCAGCACGGCCTCGACCTTGCGGCGCAGATACGGGATGCCGCGGGCCGAGCGGGTGTAGGCGGTCGCCGTGAACAGGCCGACGAGGCGCAGCTCGCCGACGACGCGGCCGCTCGCGTCGAAGCGCTTGATGCCGACATAGTCCATGTGGACGCGGCGATGCACGCGCGAGCGCGCGTTCGCCTTGGTGATGATCAGGGCCTTCGGCTCCTGCAGGAACTCCATCACCTCGGGCGTCACCGCGACCATCTCGCGGCCGCGGCGCAGCACCCGCACGTCGCCCTGGCGCAGGATGCCGAGCGCGTCGGCGGGCGCGGCTCCTCCCGGCTCGGTCGGCACCGCGTCGTCGTCGATCGCGTGAGCCCGCATGCCAAGGAACGTGAAGTTGTCGTCGAGCAGCCAGCGCAGGAAGGCGGTCGCCTCGGCGACCTCGCCGTCGGGCAGCGGCGGCGGATCGCGCTCGAGCGTCGCGATCACGTCCTCGAGCCGGGTCCGCATCGCCCGCCAGTCGGTCACGGCGAGCCGCACGTCGGCGAGCGTCGCCACGAGGGCGGCGACGATCTCGTCGCGGCGGGCGGCGTCGGCGATGCGCTCGACATGGATGTGGATCAGGCTTTCGCGAGCCGTGCTCGGGACGGCCGGTCCGACGGCCGGCGCCCACGCCTGCAGGCGGGCCTCGGCGTCGCGCGTCACGGCGAGAACCGGATGGGCGACGAGCAGCGGATCGAGCCCGTGCTCGCGCAACGCGCCGAGCACCGAATCGACCAGGAACGGCATGTCGTCGTTGACGATCTCGATCACCGACACGGGCGCCGGCGCGGCGACGGCATCGGGCGTCGCGATCCGGATCTTCGGCGTGCCGGGGGTGCGCTCGGCGAGAAAGGCGAGGGCGCCGTCCGCGAGCGTCGCCAGCTCGTCGCCGTCGTACTCGGCGAGGTCCTCGGCCGCGACCGCCCCGAACAGGGCGCCGGCCAGCCCGGCGGCCGCGTCCCCGTGGCGGGCCGTCAGGATCGCCTCGGCCGCGGCGATCACGCTGTTCGCCCGCGACTCGTCGGAGCCTGCTCCCGCTCCGAGCCCTGACCCGAAGCCCGCTCCGGCTCCCGCCGTGTCCGCATCCATGGCGTGCTCCTCGCGACATCGGCCCGCATGTCGAGCCGGTTCCCACATAATCCTCTGCACACGATGACGGCAGAGTGCCGATTACGTATGCAGATCGGACTTGCGCCGGCCGGGGGTCGGCCTCACGCGCGCGACGCGATCCCCGGCCAAGTCGGGAACGGGGCCATGCCGGTCGGGCATTTCGCCCCTCGGCGACCCATATCGGGCATTGTCCTGCCTCCAACGCCCGTCCGAAAAGGCCGATCCATCCCATGCGTCTCCTGCTCGTGCTCCTCGTGTCGCTCGTCCTCGCGGCTGCCCCACCCGCCGCCGCCCAGCAGGCGACCGACGTCTCGCCCAGCACCGGCGAGATCGATGCCAGCGCCGTCACGGGCCGGCACGGCATGGTGGCCAGCCAGGAGGCGCAGGCGAGCCGCATCGGCGCCGCCGTGCTGGCGCGCGGCGGCAACGCCGTCGATGCCGCCGTCGCCACCGCCTTCGCGCTCGCCGTGACGCTGCCGCGCGCCGGCAATCTCGGCGGCGGCGGGTTCCTGGTGCTGCACCGGGCCGGCGGCGAGGCCGTCACGATCGATTTCCGCGAGACAGCGCCGGCGGCGGCGACGGCAACCATGTTCCTGGACGCGGCCGGCAATGCCGACCCGCTGAAGGCGCGGTTCAGCGCCAGCGCCATCGCGGTGCCGGGCAGCGTCGCCGGCCTGGCGCTGGCGCACGAGACGTACGGGTCGGGCAAGCTGTCGCTCGCCGCGCTGATCGAGCCGGCCGTGCGGCTGGCGCGCGACGGCGTGCCGGTGACGGGCGACCTGTTCGAGACGCTGACGCTCGCCGAGCGGCGGCTCGGCCAGTGGCCGTCGTCGGCCAAGGTCTTTCTTCCCGGCGGCAAGGCGCCGGCCGAGGGCGCACTGTTGAAGCAGCCGGACCTCGCCGACACGCTCGGGCGAATCGCCGCCGAGGGGCCGGACGGCTTCTATCGCGGCCCGGTCGCGGACAAGATCGCCGCCACCGTGAAGGCCGCGGGCGGAATCCTGACGGCCGAGGATCTCGCCGGCTACCGCGCCGTGGTGCGGCCGCCGGTGCGCGGCACCTATCGGGGCTACGAGGTGCTCTCGATGCCGCCGCCGTCCTCGGGAGGCGTGCATCTGATCGAGATGCTCAACATCCTGGAAGGCTACGACCTGAAGGCGCTCGGCGCCGGCTCCCCGGCCGCCCTGCATCTCGTCGTCGAGGCCATGAAGCTCGCCTATGCGGACCGCGCGGCGTTCCTGGGCGACGCCGACCAGGTCGACGTGCCGCTGGGCCAGCTCCTGTCCAAGGACTACGCGGCCGAGCTGCGCCGCGGCATCGATCCGGGCAAGGCGCGGCCCGCCGCGACGATCCGGCCGGACAGCCCGGCGCTCGGCGGCGGCGGCGCCAACACGACGCATCTTTCGGTCGTCGACCGCGACGGCAACGCCGTGGCGCTCACCACGTCGCTCAACTTCAACTACGGCATGGGTCTGGTCGCCGACGGCACCGGCGTGCTGCTCAACAACACCATGGACGATTTTTCCGCCAAGCCGGGCGCGCCGAACGCATTCGGGCTGATCGGCAGCGCCGCCAATGCGCCCGCCCCGGGCAAGCGGCCGCTGTCCTCGATGACGCCGGCTATTGTCCTGAAGGACGGAAAGACCGTGCTGGTCACCGGCGCGCCTGGCGGAAGCCGGATCATCTCGGCCGTGCTGCAGGTGATTCTCGGACGGGTCGACTTCGGCCTGTCGCCGGCCGCCGCCGTCGCGGCGCCGCGCGTCCATCACCAGTGGCGGCCTGACGTGCTCCTGCTCGAGCGGGCGATTCCGCCCGCGACCGCCCAGGCGCTCGCCGCCCTGGGCCACAGGATCGAGGTCGGGGCCACCTCGGGCTCGGCCCACACCATCGTGGTCACGCCGGAGGGCGTCGTCGGCGTCGCCGACCGGCGGGCACGGGGGGCCGGGGCGGCGGCGGAGTGAGTCGATCGCCAGTCCAAACGCCGGTCATCCCGGGGCGCGAACCGGAGGTTCGCGAACCCGGGATCCATACTCCTCGGTGCCGGCGGCTCACGGCAGACAGGGGCTATGGGTTCCGGGCTCGGCGCTGACGCGCCGACCCGGAACGACGGGCGTTGGCGATGGGGAACGGCCGCTCAGCTCGCCCGGCGGCGGATCTCGATCAGGCGGCCGAGACGGCGGCGCGCGAGCGCCGGCCGGGAGGGGCGCGCGTTGATGCGGATCGAACCGCTGCTGCGATAGGACGGGACGAAGAGCGGGGCGGTCTTGCAGCGGCCGGCGACAGGATCGGAGGAGCCGGCGGGAGACTTCAAGGATCGCAACAACACACGAAACATTGCGGTCGTCCCGGTGCAATGGATGTCTTTAAATCGGCTTTTCCGAAAGAACCGGGTGAATCGCACCCGGGAGAACTGGAGCGGGCGAAGGGATTCGAACCCTCGACCCCAACCTTGGCAAGGTTGTGCTCTACCCCTGAGCTACACCCGCATCCGTGGGCGGCAGCGCCGCCGGAGCGCTTCTCTACCCAAACTCGGATCGCTTGGCAACCGTCCCGACGCTCCGGAATTCCAGATCCGCGTCGTGCGGTCCGCGGAGCCGCCCCGCATGGCCTGCAGGGTTGACGCCGGAGCGTCCGGCAGGTCCAGTGCCGCCGCCCGACCTGGACCCCGTTCGCCCGCCATGACGCTCGCCCTCCCCCGCCCCGCCACCCCCGACGACCTGTTCGCCTGCCTCGACCGGCTCGGCGTCGCCCACCGCACCGTGTCGCACCCGCCCCTGTTCACGGTCGAGGAATCGCAGGCGCTGCGCGGCACGATCCCGGGCGGGCACACGAAAAACTTGTTTCTCAAGGACAAGCGGGGCACGCTGTACTTGGTGGTGGCGCTCGAAGACGCCGTGATCGACCTCAAGGGCCTGCACCGGCGGCTCTCGTCCGGTGAATCGTCGGCCGGCCGGCTCTCGTTCGGCTCGGCCGAGCTCATGCAGGAGGTCCTCGGGGTGACGCCCGGCTCGGTGACCCCGTTCGCCGTCATCAACGACACCGCCCTGCGGGTCACCGTCGTGCTGGACGAGCCCATGCTGGCGCACGATCCGCTCAACTATCATCCGCTGGTCAACACCATGACGACGGCGATCGCGCCCGCCGACCTCCTGCGCTTCCTGCGCCACACGGGTCACGAGCCACGCCGCCTCACGGTCTCGGGCGGCGCCTCGCCGGATTGACGCCGCGCCACATCGACGACGCGCCCCGTTGACGACGCGATTGCAATGAGTTCCGTGCTTCCCCATCTAGTCGCTCGATGGGGGCGGCGGCACCCGGATACAAGGACACTCCAGATGCTTCAGGACGGCGGGGCGGCGGTGGCCGCGGACGGGCTCATCAAGGACACGACCACGCAAGAATTCGCCAAGGACGTGATCGAGGAGTCGCGCCGGCAGCCCGTGCTCCTCGACCTCTGGGCCGACTGGTGCCAGCCCTGCAAGCAGCTCACGCCGGTGCTGGAGAAGCTGGTCAAGGCGGCCCGCGGCAAGGTGAAGCTGGTCAAGCTGAACATCGAGCAGCATCGCGCCGTGTTCCAGCAGCTCCAGCAGCAGCTCGGCATCCAGTCGATCCCGGCCGTGCTGGCCTTCGCCGACGGCCGCATCGCCGACGGCTTCATGGGCGCGCTTCCCGAGAGCCAGATCGTCGCCTTCCTGGACCGGCTGACCCGCGGCCGCGCGGCGCCCGAGGGCGACCCGGTCGCCGAGGCCCTGGAGGCGGCCGACGCCGCCCTGGTCGACGGCGACGCCGGCTCGGCCGCGCAGATCTACGCCCAGGTGCTGCAGCACGATCCCGAGAACCTGCACGCCATGGCCGGCCTGGTGCGCTGCTATGTCGAGACCGGCGCGCTCGACCAGGCCCGGCAGACGCTGGCCATGGTGCCGGAGGGCAAGCGCGCCCAGCCGCCGGTCGCCGCCGCCGCGGCCGCCCTCGAGGTCGCCGAGCAGGCCGCCGCCCTCGGGCCGCTGGTCGAGCTGGAGAAGAAGGTCGCGGCCGATCCGCTCGACCATCAGGCGCGCTACGACCTGGCTCTCGCGCTCGCCGCCAAGGGCCGCAAGGCCGAGACGGTCGACCATCTCCTGGAGATCGTCCGGCGCGACCGCAAGTGGAACGACGACGGCGCCCGCAAGCAGCTCGTCCAGCTGTTCGAGGCCTGGGGTCCGACCGACGAGTCGACCGTCTCGGGCCGCCGCCGCCTGTCCTCGATCCTGTTCGCCTGAGTGTTCACGCCCGGTCCGCCGCCGGTCGATCCGGCGCGCCGGACCGGACCCGGAGATCGGCCATGCCCATGAACGCATCGTATCGGGGCCCGGCGGACCTGCCCTCGACCCTGCCGGTGTTTCCGCTGCCGGGCGCGCTCCTGCTGCCGCGCGGCCAGATGCCGCTCAACATCTTCGAGCCGCGCTATCTGGCGATGGTCGACGACGCGCTCAGGAGCGGCCACCGGCTGATCGGCATGATCCAGCCGGACAGCGCCCATCCGGGTCCGGAGGACAAGCCGACCCTGTTCCGGGTCGGCTGCGTCGGCCGCATCACCCAGTTCGCCGAGAGCGGCGACGGCCGCTATCTGCTGCAGCTCACCGGGGTGTCGCGCTTCCGGCTGGAGCACGAGCTCGCCGTCGACACGCCCTACCGCCAGTGCCTGGTGAGCTACGCGCCGTTCGCCGACGATTTCGTCGCCCGCAAGGGCGAGAAGGCGGTCGACCGCGCCGCGCTCCTGCGGGCGCTGCGCGACTTCCTCGAGGCCAACAAGCTGAAGGCCGACTGGGACGGCATCGAGAGCGCCCCCAACGAGGCGCTGGTCAACGCGCTGGCGATGATGTCGCCCTACGGGCCGGCCGAGAAGCAGGCCCTGCTGGAGGCGCCCGACCTGAAGACGCGGGCCGAGATCCTGGTCGCCGTCACCGAGATCGAGCTGGCCAAGGGCCGCAACTCGGGCGACGCACCGCTGCAGTGAGCCGGGCCTGACGCCGACGACGGCACACGACGGAACCCGGCACCTCCCCGAGGCGTTGGCGCTCCACGAGCCCGAGAGTATGGTGCCCCGCCCGTCCGGTCGCTCCGGACCATCTCGGTCGGCGACGGACGTTCACGAACGGATTGACCGCATGACCTCGACGACTTCCGACCGCGCCGCCGGCGCCGTCGACCCGAAGCTCCTCGAAATCCTCGTCTGCCCGCTGACCAAGGGGCCGCTCGAATACGACGCCGAGCGCCAGGAGCTGGTGTCGCGGGCCGCCCGGCTCGCCTATCCGATCCGCGACGGCATCCCGATCATGCTGGTGGACGAGGCCCGCCGCCTCGATTGAGTCGCGGCCCGCCGCGACCCCAATCCATCATTCCGGGGCGCGCCCTGTCGCGCGGCTCCGACCATCGCCTTACGCGGCCGCCGGGGGACAAGAATGCTGACGATCTGGGGACGCACGACCTCGTCCAACGTGCAGAAGGTGATGTGGGCGATCGGCGAGCTCGGGCTCGCGCACGAGCGCATCGATCTCGGCGGGCCGTTCGGCGGCAACAAGGAGCCGGACTATCTGGCCCTCAACCCCAACGGCCTGATCCCGACGATGCGCGACGACGACGGCTTCGTGCTGTGGGAGTCGAACGCCATCGTCCGCCACCTCGCCGCGATCCACGGGCCGGAGCCGCTGGAGCCCGCCGACGCGCGCGGCCGCGCCCGCGCCGGGCAATGGATGGACTGGCAGCTCTGCGTCGCCGGGCCGGCGCTCTTTCCTGTGTTCTGGCAGCTCGTCCGCACCCCGCAGGAGAAGCGCGACGCGGCGGCGATCGCGGCCGGCAAGGAGAAGAGCATCGCGGCCTTCGGCATCGCCGACGCGGCGCTGGGACGGTCGGCCTATCTGGCCGGCGACTCGTTTTCCTACGGCGACATCCCGCTCGCCATCATGGCGCGGCGCTTCCTGGAGCTGGTGCCCGAGCGGCCGGCGATGCCGAATCTCGAGCGCTGGTACGGCGCCATCGACCTGCGCCCCGCCTTCCAGCAGCACGTCGCCTCGATTCCGATGGTGTGACAGGGGCGGTCCGTCCCCCACCTCCGTCATGGCCGGCCTTGTGCCGGCCATCCACGCCCTTCCTGCGGCGTGACGTCCAAAGCCGTGGATGGCCGGGACGAGCCCGGCCATGACCCAGTCCGAGGACGTCGCGCCGTCCCTACAGCGCCTCGCCCTTGAGGAGCTTCGGGACCTCGCCGGAGAGGCCGGCGGCCTCGCGGACGAAGACGCGCTTGAGGACCGGGGCGCGGTCGACCAGGCCGAGGCCGAGGTCGCGGACCAGGCGCAGCACGTCGGAGCGGTTGGAGAACAGCCGGTTGAGGCCGTCGGTGGCGAGGCCCATGGTCATCGTGTCGAAACGCCGCCAGCGCTGGTAGCGCTCCAGCACGTCGGGACCGCCGATGTCGAGGCCGAGCCGCGCCGCGTCGGCCACGGCCTCGGCGAGCGCCGCCGAATCGCGCAGTCCCAGATTGAGCCCCTGCCCGGCGATCGGATGGACGCGATGCGCGGCGTCGCCAATCAGCGCGAGGCGATCGGCGACGAAGGCGCGGGCGACGCCGAGGCCGAGCGGATAGTGCTGGCGCGGGCCGACCGCTTCGAGCGCGCCGAGATGCAGGCCGAAGCGCTTCTCCAGCTCGTCGTGGAAGTCGGCGTCGGGCAGCGCGACGATGCGCTTCGCCTCCTCGGTCGCCTCGACCCAGACCAGCGACGAGCGGTTGTCGGTGAGCGGGAGAATCGCGAAGGGGCCGGCCGGAAGAAAATGCTCGGTGGCGCGGCCGCCATGGTCGCGCTCGTGCTTCACCGTGGTGACGATCGCCGACTGGCCGTACTCCCAGCCGACCACCGTGATGCCGGCGAGGTCGCGCAGCCGCGAGCGCACGCCATCGGCGGCGACCAGCAGGCTCGCCTGCACGACGGCGCCGTCGCCGAGCGTGACGGTCACGCCTTGCGCCGTCGTCTCGTAGCCGGTCACGGTGGTGGCGCGCAGATCGAGGCCGTCGACCTTGGCGCGGTCGAGCAGCGCCTTCAGCAGCACGCCGTTCTCGACCATCTGGGCGAAGGGCTCGCCGGGCGCCACCTCGCCCGCGAAGGTGAGGAAGACCGGCCGCACGGCGTCGTCGAGCCGGCTGTCGGTGATCACCATGTCGAGGATGTCCTGGGCGCTCGCCGCCACGGCGGGCCACACGCCGAGCGTCTCCAGCATGCGCCGGGTCGCCGCCGCGATCGCCGAGGCGCGCGCGTCGACGGCGGGCCGCGCCACCGCCGGATCGGCGACCACCACCCCGAAGCGCGGCCCGAGCGACTGGCGCAGCGCCAGCGCCAGCGCCAGCCCGGCGAAGCCGCCGCCGGCGATCACCACATTGGTTCGTTCGACCGTCATCTCGTCACCGCATGCTTCGGCCGCGCCGGCACCCCGGCGCGATCCCGCCGCGAGCTATAGCACCGCCGGTGCGGCGGCGGCCATGCGACCTGTGCCCCGCCCGGTTTCTCGTGAGCCACCGCCACCGGGGGTATGGATCCCGGGCTCGCGAACCTGCGGTTCGCGCCCCGGGATGACGAGAGAACGACTGTTCTCGCGGGCCGGCGATCACGAGCGGGCGCGACACCCGCGCCTTGACTTTGTGCGGTGCGCCGGCGTCACTGCGACATCCCAGCGAAACGACAGGTCGTGAACTCATGGCGTCCGCCGTCCAGCACCTTCTGTCCGTCATCGATCTCGAGCCGCTCGAGGTGAATCTCTTTCGCGGACGCTCGCCGCAGTCGGGCTGGCAGCGCGTGTTCGGCGGCCAGGTGATCGGCCAGGCGCTGGTCGCCGCCTGCCGCACCGTGGACGAGATCGCCGAGCGGCCGCCGCACTCGCTGCACGCCTACTTCCTGCTCGCCGGCGATCCCAAGGTGCCGATCATCTACGAGGTCGAGCGGCTGCGCGACGGCAAGAGCTACACGACCCGGCGCGTCACCGCGATCCAGCACGGCCGCCCGATCTACTCCGCCATGGTGTCGTTCCATCGCCCCGAGGAGGGCTTCGAGCATCAGTTCGCGATGCCCGACGTGGCCGGCCCCGAGAACCTGCCGAGCGAGCTCGAGCTGAAGGAGCGCATCCTGCCGCTGATGCCGGATCCGGTGCGCGGCTATTACGAGCGCGAGCGGCCGATCGAGCTGCGCCCGGTCGAGTTCGAGCGCTATCTCGGCAAGGCGCATCCGGAAGGCCGCTTCCATGTGTGGATCCGCACCACCGGGCGGCTGCCCGACGAGCCGGCGATCCACCGCTGCGTGCTCGCCTATGCGTCCGACATGCTGCTGCTCGACGCCTCGATGATCCCGCACGGCCGCACCCTGTTCGAGAAGGACATCATGGCGGCGAGCCTCGACCACGCGATGTGGTTCCACCGGCCGTTCCGGGCCGACGAGTGGCTGCTCTACTGCCAGGACAGCCCCAACGCGCACGGCGCGCGCGGGCTCGGCCGCGGCCTGATCTTCGCGCGGGATGGCACGCTGGTCGCCTCGGTGGCGCAGGAGGGCGTGGTGCGGCCGCGCCACGGCTGAGCCGGCGCCGGCCCGCCCGGCCGGCCGCCCACAGGGCGGCTGACGGCGGCGTTTCCTTGGCGTAGTGTGAGGGCTCGCTCTTCCGGCGTCGGCGCGGTTTTTCGGCGCACGGACGCCTTTTTCACGCTTCGTCCATCGCGGTGCCGTCGGCCGAGCCGGGCACGGCACCGCCCGGCGGCCGCTCGGTCGCCGAACACGACAGAGGGGGCCGCCATGAAGCTCGTGATCGCGGTGATCAAGCCGTTCAAGCTCGACGACGTCCACCAGGCGCTGACCCGCATCGGGGTCACCGGCATGACGGTCGCCGAGGTGAAGGGCTACGGCCGCCAGAAGGGCCACACCGAGATCTATCGGGGTGCCGAATACGCCGTCAGCTTCCTGCCCAAGGTGCGCATCGACGTGGTGGTCCCGGCCGACCGGGTCGACGCCGTGATCGAGGCGATCAGCGCCGCCGCCCGCACCGGCCAGATCGGCGACGGCAAGATCTTCGTCACCAAGGTCGACCGGGCGATGCGCATCCGCACCGGCGAGTCCGACGCCGACGCGCTGTAGCCCCGCGCGCCCGCGCGAGGCTTTGCAGAGGTGCGTCGTCGTCCCGGGGCGGCCCGCAACGGCCGAGCCCGGGACCCATACACCCTGCCTGTCGTGAGCCACCGATACCGGGAGTATGGATCCCGGGCTCGCGGACCTGTGGTCCGCGCCCCGGGATGACGGGTCGTAGGCGGCTCCGCATCCGCGCGCCCTGAGCCGGCGGCGGCTCGCCGACGCCCCGCCCCGGGTCTCATACTTTCGTAGCCCGCCGTTTATGTCCCGGTAAGATCCGAGACCTCCCTGATCACGGATTAGGCAGAAAACGCCTGCCGATTGCGCAGCGACGCGCCGTCGCGCCGCGACTGCCCGCCTTTTCACCCGCTCCGCCGTACCCGGCGCCGCCCGGCTTCGACGGCCACGCGACAAAGCACCGCGGAATCATGGGGCCGCCGAAAGGAACCCGGGTTGGCACGCGGTTTGATTCGGCTCCTCCCGGCTAAGCTTGCGGGGGGCGATCTCGCGCGCCGAGCCGTTATTTCAGCCCATCCTCGGCCAGTCCTCGGCCAGAGGGGGCTCCAGCGGGGATCGATTCTATGAAAATCGTCATGGCCATCATCAAGCCATTCAAGCTCGACGAGGTCCGCGATGCGCTCACCTCCATCGGCGTCTACGGCATGACCGTGACCGAGGTGAAAGGCTACGGGCGTCAGAAGGGCCATACCGAAATCTATCGTGGCACCGAATACGCGGTGAGCTTCCTGCCGAAGGTGAAGGTGGAGATCGCGGTGCCGAGCAATCAGGTCGAGAAGGTGATCGAGACGATCTCGGGCGCCGCCAAGACCGGCCAGATCGGCGACGGCAAGATCTTCGTCGTCGGCATCGATCAGGCGGTCCGCATCCGGACCGGCGAAACCGACAATGCGGCGCTGTGATCCGCACCCAACGGACAGGAGTGACATGATGACAACAAAGAATCCGTATCGTGCGGGCATCGCGGCCTTCGCGGTCGCGATGCTGGCGGCGAGCACGGCCTTCGCGGCCGAGCCGACCGTCAACAAGGGCGACAACGCCTGGATGATGACGTCGGCCGTGCTCGTTCTGCTGATGACGATCCCGGGCCTCGCGCTGTTCTACGGCGGCCTGGTGCGCTCCAAGAACATGCTGTCGGTGCTGGCGCACGTCTTCTACACGGTCTGCATCTGCGTCGTGCTGTGGGCCATCTACGGCTACAGCGTCACCTTCACGGGCGGCTCGCCCTTCATCGGCGGCTTCTCCAAGCTGTTCCTGGCCGGCGTGACGCCGGAGACGAAGGCCGCGACCTTCTCGGTCGGCGCCAACATCTCCGAACTGATCTACGTCTGCTTCCAGATGACCTTCGCAGCGATCACGCCCGCCCTGATCGTCGGCGCCTTCGCGGAGCGCATGAAGTTCTCGGCGCTCGCCCTGTTCATCCCGCTGTGGGTCACGCTGATCTACTTCCCGATCGCCCACATGGTCTGGTACTGGGCCGGCCCGGACGCGATCGCCGACGCCGCCGCCGCCGTCGCCGCGGCCACTGACGCCGCCGCCAAGGCGGCCGCCCAGGCCAAGCTCGACGAGGTGATGGCCGACGCCGGTCAGATCTTCTCGTGGGGCGCGCTCGACTTCGCCGGCGGCACCGTGGTGCACATCAATGCGGGCATCGCCGGCATCGTCGGCGCCCTGATCGTCGGCCGTCGCATCGGCTTCGGCAAGGAGCTGATGCCTCCCCACTCGCTGACTCAGACGATGATCGGCGCCGCCCTGCTGTGGGTGGGCTGGTTCGGCTTCAACGCCGGCTCGGCGCTGGAGGCCTCGGGCTCGGCCGCGCTCGCGATGGTCAACACCTTCGTCGCCACCGCCGCCGCCGCGCTGTCGTGGATGTTCGCGGAGTGGATCGTGAAGGGCAAGCCGTCGCTCCTCGGCGCGCTGTCGGGCTGCATCGCCGGTCTCGTCGCCGTCACCCCGGCGGCCGGCTTCGCGGGCCCGATGGGCGCCATCGTGCTCGGCCTGATCGTCGGCATCGTCTGCCTGTTCTTCTGCTCGGTCGTGAAGAACGCCTTCGGCTACGACGACGCGCTCGACGTGTTCGGCATCCACTGCGTCGGCGGCATCATCGGCGCCATAGGCACCGGCATCCTGGTCAACCCCGCGCTCGGCGGCACCGGCGTCTACGACTACGTCGCCGCCAAGGTCGCCGACTTCGACCAGATGGCGCAGCTCATCTCGCAGCTCAAGGCCGTCGGCCTGACCATCGTGTGGTCGGGTGTCGGCTCGGCGATCCTCTACAAGATCGTCGACCTCGTCGTCGGCCTGCGGCCGACCGCCGAGCAGGAGCGCGAGGGCCTCGACCTCGCCGACCACGGCGAGCGCGCCTACAACATGTGAGACCCGTCTCACGCGCGATGCGCGCCCTCTGAAGGCGCGCATCGCGGCCCGATACGGGAGGAGCGGAGACCCGGCACCGCTCCTCCCGCTGGGAGGCCCCGACCTCGTGTCGGGGCCTCTTTTTTGGTCCCGGCCGCAAGCGCGCCGCCGCGACGGTCGCGTGCGACGGGCCTCGACGAAACCGACGTGAACGGGATCGCGCCGAGAGGCCGCGCTCACACGGAGCGAGGCGGAACGAGACGCGCCGCCACCAGCCGCACGCAGGTCTCGAAGGCGGTGAGATCGCGGAACAGGTCGGCCGGGGCGCTCTTCGGCACCACGATCGGGGCGCCGAAACGGTCCAGCGCGTGGGCGATCATCAGATTGTCGGCGAGGCCGAAGTCCTCGATCAGGTGGCCGTCCGCGACCACGCGGCCCGCATAGGGACGCGGGTCGTTGGAGTAGCCGAGACAGAGCTTTCCGCGCCCCGCCATGTAGCCGAGCTCGAACACCGTGCCGGCATCGGCGCTCGGCCCGCGGAACGGCGTCAGGTCGGCGATCACGGCCGCGGCCCGGTCCATCCTGGCGAGATTGCCGGCGAAGATCGCGTCCGACGCCGGGTCCGGCCCGAGCGCCTCGTCGAGCGGATGCAGGGCCGCGAGGCCGTAGCGGGCGCACAGCGCGACCTTGCGCCGCCCGATCGCGGCGGCGTCGGGCAGGAAGACGTCGGGGCCGGCGAGATAGATCATGGATCGAGCCGTTCGGACGCGTGTCGCCCGACGTTATCACGCGGCGGACGGCTCTCGCGCGTCGTCGTGGAACCCGCATCGCGGCGAGGCACTTGAGCCGGCATGACCGGCCTCCTCTCGCAACACCTCGCCACCGCGGTCGGCCTCGTCGCGGCGTTCTGTACCACCGTGTCCTACGTGCCGCAGGTGAGGAAGTGCTGGCAGACCGGCCGCACCGGCGACCTGTCGCTGAAGATGTTCTCCATCCTGTCGGCCGGCATCGCCCTGTGGGTGGTCTACGGCCTGCTGCAGGGCGACCCGGTGATCGTGCTCGCCAACAGCGTCAGCCTGGCGATGCTGGCGATCATCCTGGTGTTCAAGCTGCGCGAGATCGCCGCCGACCGGACCGCAGCGCGGTCCGGCGCGTCCGACCGTGCCGGCGCCGCCGCAGCCGAATAACGGCGCCCTACTCCGCTCGCACCGTCTCCAGCGACACGTCGCGCTGGGCCGTGCGCAGCGACACCGTGAAGCCGGCGATCACGTCGACGAAGGCGATGACGAGCAGAAGGAAGAAGGTGGCCGTGGCGGTCTCCGGCACCACCAGGAACTCGATCAGCATGGCGATGAAGAGGAGCAGCGACAGCACGTGGTCGACCACGCTGCGGCGCGACATCCGGGTCGCCTTGGCGATCTCCAGGAACAGGAACACCAGCCCCACCACGACCAGAGCGTCGCCCCAGCTCAAGGCGAACTCGGCCTGCGAGATCATCCGGACCTGGAACACCGGGTCGGTCCACACGAAGCCGCGCAGCAGGAAGGCGACGATGTTGTAGATCGCGAACGGGACGAGGAGCAGCGGAAAGCCGAGCATGAACATGGAACAGGTCCTCGAAACGGCGGGCGGCGGAATGGCCCGCCTCTTAGACGCGCCGGCCGTGTCCGTCCAGTGACGCGGCGTCCTGCCGTGCCGTAAACGCCGAAAGCGCCCGGGCGCGGCGCACACGGGCGTGGTCCGCGACCGTTCGGTCGCGGCATGCGGGCGACGACGCGGGTCCGGCTAGGCCGGACCCGGCCGCTCAGTCCTCGGACTTCTTGGTGAAGATCTGCCGGCCGCGATACATGCCGGTCTTCAGATCGACGTGGTGGGGGCGGCGCAGCTCGCCCGAGTCCTTGTCCTCCACATAGGTCGGCGCCTTGATGGCGTCGGCCGAGCGGCGCATACCGCGGCGGGAGGGCGAGGTCTTTCGTTTCGGCACGGCCATGGGCGCGGTCTCCTCGACAGGGGCCGGCAGCGAGGACGCGCCGAAGCCCGGTTTTCCGGAAAGTGGGGCTTATAGAGCAAGCGCCCCGGGCTGGCTAGAGCGGTTTTCGGGGATCCGTGTCCCGGACGAGGCGCGTCCGGCCGGAGGCCTGACGCGCCGCAGAGCCGGGATCCAGGGGCGGCACGGGAAAGGATCCTCGGACGGCCTCGTCCTCCGGCCCTGGGTCCCGGGTCACGGCGCAACGCGCCGGCCCGGGACACGAGACCTCGGATCGAGGGAGCGCCCGGGACACGAGGCCGCGCCCGGAGCATCATACCGGCTTACGTGGCAACCCGAGGATGTGGCGGGCCTGTGCCGGGTTCGCCGGCTCGGTGTCCAGCGCGCGAAGAATCCGCACCGCCTTCTCCACCAGCGCGACGTTGCTCGGCGCCAACACGCCCTTCTCGATGTGGAGGTTGTCCTCCAGCCCGACCCGGACATGGCCGCCGAGCAGGACCGCCTGGGCGACCATCGGGAACTGGGCCGGGCCGATGCCGAAGCCGGTCCAGAACGCCCCCTTGGGCAGCATGTCGCGCATGAACATCATCGCCTCGGGGGTCGCCGGCGCCCCCCACGGCACGCCGAGGCAGAGCTGGAACATGGCGGGCTCGTGCAGCACGCCCTCCTCGATCAGCCGCAGGGCGAGCCGGACATTGCCGCTGTCGAAGCACTCGAGCTCGGGCAGCACGCCGGCCGCCGCCACGGCGCGGCCCATCACGCGCAGATGCGCCGGCGTGTTGACGAAGACGAACTCGCCGAAGTTCATCGTGGTGATGTCGAGCGTGCAGATCTCCGGACGCAGCGCCTCGACATGGCGCACCCGCGCCTCGGGCGAGGCGAGGGTCGAGCCCGGCGCGCCGACCTTGGGGTCGGCGTCGGACGGGATGAAGCGGGCGCCGGCGCCGGTCGTCAGGTTGACGATCACGTCGGTGTCGACGGCCCGGATGCGCTCGACCGTCTCGCGATAGAGCGCGAGATCGGTCGACGGCTTCCCGGTCGCCGGATCGCGCACATGGATATGGACGATCGCGGCGCCGGCCTTGGCGGCGTCGAGCGCCGAGGTGGCGATCTGTTCGGGCGTCACCGGCACGGCCGGGTTCTTGCCGACCGTGTCGCCGCCGCCCGTGAGCGCACAGGTGACGATCACGGGCCGCTTGCCGGACGTGGTGCCCGAGGTCGCGCCGGCGGCGGGGCCGCCGGAAGCCTTACTGTCGGCCATCGCTCACTTGCCTTCGAGGCCGAGCCGCCGGATCAGCTCGCCCTTCAGCTTGTAGTCGTCGAGGATGCGGGCCCGGAACGCGGCGCTGTCGAGATAGGCCGCGGTCTGGCCGGTGTTCTTCAGCGCCGCCGCGACCGGCTCCGACTTCACGGCCGCCGCGCAGGCCTTCTCCAGCGACGCCTTGACGGGCGCCGGGATGCCCTTCGGGGCGAACAGCCCGTTGAGGCCCTGCGACAGCGAGCGGGCGACGCCGAGCTCCTTGGCGGTCGGCACGTCGGGCAGGCTCGGATGGCGCTCCTCCGAGAACACCGCGAGCACCCGGACGTTCTGGCCGCGCACCGAGGAGATCGCCGGCACCAGGAAGTCGATGTCGCCCTTGAGCAGCACCGGCAGGCCGGCGGCGTCGCCGCGGAACGGCACGTGCTGCACCTTCATGGCGAGCGCCGCGGCGGCGTTCTCGGCCGACAGGTGGCCGATCGAGCCGACGCCCGGGCTGCCATAGGTGAGCGGTGACGGCGCGCTCTTGGCCGCCGCGATCAGGTCCTTGGCGGTCGCGTAGGGCGAGTCGGCCCGCACCACGAGCGCGAAGACGTTCTCGAAATACTGGCAGATGTACTCGAACGACTCCGGATCGTAGCTGACGCCCTTGACCAGATAGGGCGCGTTGGTGACCGGCGTCGCCGGGCCGCCGGCCAGCACGTGCCCGTCCGGCGTCGCGGCGACCAGGGCGCGGAAGCCGAGCGTGCCGCCGGCGCCCTCGCGATTGGTGACGAAGACGTTCTGGCCGAGGTCGCCGGACATCGCCTGCGCCATGGCGCGGGCGACGATGTCGACACCGCCGCCGGCCGTCCACGGCACGATCAGCTCGACCGGGCGGTTGGCCCATTTTTCGCCCGGCGCCTGCGTCTGGGCCTGCGCCGGCAGGGCGGCGGCGGCCCCGAGGGCGAGGGCGGCGGTGGCGAGAAGGGTGGCTTGCGTTCGTCCCATGATCATCCTTCTTGTCTTTGTGAAACGAGTCCTTGTGAAACCAGGCCTGATCGGGCGCACGGGCGCCCGACCCGTCGAGCGCGCCGTCAGTCGTCCAGGATCGCGACGGCGCGGGTCCAGCCGGCCGAGGCGGCGCGGATCTTCACCGGGAAGCAGGCGACCGTGAATCCGGTCGCCGGCAGGAGCTCGAGATTGTGGAGCTTCTCCAGATGGCAGTAGCCGATCTCGCGGCCGGCCTTGTGGCCCTCCCAGATCAGCGATGCGTCGTCGGTCTCGGCGAAGCGCTTCGCCGTCGCCGCGAACGGCGCGTCCCACGACCACGCATCGGTGCCGACCACGCGGACGCCGCGCGAGGTGAGCCACAGCGTCGCCTCGCGGCCCATGCCGCAGCCGGCGTCGAGATAGTCGGGCGCGCCGTAGCGGCCGCCGGCCGCGGTGTTGACCAGCACGATGTCGAGCGGCTTCAACACATGGCCGATGCGGGCGAGCTCGGCCTCGACCTCGGTCGCCGTCGCCACGTGGCCGTCGGGGAGATGGCGGAAGTCGAGCTTCACGCCGGGCCTGAAGCACCAGTCCAGCGGGATCTCGTCGATGGTCGCGGCCCGCTCGCCGCCGGCGACCAGGGCGTGGTTCATGGTCGGGTGGAAATGCCAGGGCGCGTCGAGATGGGTGCCGTTGTGGGTGGTCAGCTCGACCTTCTCGATCGCCCAGGTGGCGCCGTCCGGCAGCCGGTCGGGGGTGAGGCCGGGGAAGAACGCCTGCAGGCGCCCGAAGGTCTGTCCGTGATCCAGATAGGTGACCTTCGGACGCGCCATCGGGGGATCGCTCGGCACGTCGGCGTCGATGCTGATGGACAGATCGATGATGCGCTGGGCCATGGTGCGGGGGGAGCGACCGAGAGGGGCGAGCGGGGCTCGGCAGCGGCGCGGAGCGCGGCCGCCGCGACGAGGGGGAGCCCTACGACACCACGGCCTCCGCGGCCCGTCAAGCAGTTGCTTCAAGCACCTGCTTGAGTTTTAATTCAACGCCCTGAAGAACCGAGAGAACCGTTGACCAGCCCTGCCCCCCGCCGCCGCCGTGCCACCGTCCCGGGCGACGAGACGCGCGAGCGCCTGCTCGACGCCGCCGAGACGCTGTTCGCCGCGCACGGCTACAGCAACGTCTCGACCCGCGACATCGCCGAGGCCGCCCGCGCCAACCCGGCGGCCGCGCATTATCACTTCGGCTCCAAGGAGGCGCTGCTGGAGGCGGTGTTCCGGCGCCGGCTCGACGCCATCAACGCCGAGCGTACCCGCCTGCTCGACGCCTGCCTGACGGAAGCCGCGGCGGCCCACCGGCCCCCCGCGGTCGCCGCCGTGCTGGAGGCCTTCGTGGCGCCGACGCTGCGCATGGGCGCGACCGAGGAAGGCCATCGCTTCAACCTCTTGGCCGGGCGATCGTCGACCGATCCGAGCCCGGAGGTGCGGCGCATCGTGTTCGCCGTCTACGACGAGGTCGGCCGCCGCTTCGTCGATGCCGCGGCCGCCGCCTGCCCGGGTCTGTCGCGGGAGGAGCTGTTCTGGCGGATCGCCTGCGTCTACGGCGCCATGATGTACATCCGGGCCGACAACGGCCGCCTGGAGCACCTGTTCGGCCCCGGCTTCAGCCTCTCCGACGGCGAGGCCGCCCTGCGCTACGCCATGCCGTTCCTCGTCGCCGGGATGGCGGCGCCGCCGGTCGACGCGAAGGGGTGAAGGCCTCGTGTCCCGGGCGCGGCGCATCGCGCCGCGAACCGGGACCCAGGGGCGATCAGGAGGAGCGCCCGTCGTGCCGCCCTGGGCCCCGGCTCTGCGGCGCGTCAGGCCTGCAGCCTGCCGCCCCTTGTCCGGGGCACGCGACCGGATACCGGGCGAGCGTCGTCATCCCTGCCGATGCGCCGCCGACGCCTCGCGCCTCACCTCCGCGCCGCTACGCAGCTCGCCCGTGCCTTGGCGGCGCGGCGCTCGTGGATGCCGGCGAGGCGGCGCAGGCCGGGGCCGGGCTTGCCGGCGTTGCGCCGGTGCGGGTCGGGCAGCATCGCGGCCATCAGGGCGGCCTGGCCGGGCGTGAGGTCGCGGGCGGAGCGGCCGAAGGCGCGCCGCGCCCCGGCCTCGGCGCCGAACTCGCCGTCCGGTCCCCATTCGGCGACGTTGAGGTAGAGCTCCATCACGCGCCGCTTGCCCAGCACCAGGTCCATCCACACGGCCAGCGGCGCCTCCAGGATCTTGCGCACGAAGCTGCGCCCCGGCCACAGGAAGATGTTCTTGGCGAGCTGCTGCGACAAGGTCGAGGCGCCGCGCGCCCCCAGGAGTCCGTCGTCCTCGATGGCGTCGCGGATCTCGGCGAGGTCGACGCCGCGATGCCCGCAGAAGCGCGCGTCCTCGGCGACGATCACGGTCCGGGGCAACACGGGCGCGATGTCGGCGAGCGGCATCCACACCCGCTCGACCCGCTGCCCGGTCAGCCAGCGCCCGAGCATCAGGGTCGACACCGGCCGGCCGACATGCAGGAGCGGCGTCAGCACATAGGGCAGCAGCAGAAGCACCAGCACGACCACGACGGCGGCTTTCAGCCAGCCGCGCCAGCCGGCGGGACGGGCGAGCCAGCGCCTCGGTGCGATCGTAAGGCTCATCGACTCATCTTAGCGTCATTTCCACCGAACTCGACCCACCCTCCGCTCATCCCCGCGCAAGCGGGGATCAAGCGCCACATGTCGGGCGGCCCCTGGGTCCCCGCCTTCGCGGGGACGAGCGGAAACCGGGACCTATGCCTCGTCACAGGTTTGCGCTCGGGCCCGATCGCAGCCGCGTCCTTGCACGGGCCGACATTCTCGATCAGTTTCCCGCGCCATGACCGCGATCATCCAGACCTTCCTGCTCCTCCTCGCCGTCCTCGTCGCGGTCGCCGTGCTGGCCCGCCGGCTGAACGTCGCGCCCTCGATCATCCTGGTGATCGCCGGCGTCGCGCTCGCCTTCGTGCCGGGCCTGCCGGTCATCGAGCTCGCCCCCGAATTCGTGCTGCTCGTCGTGCTGCCGCCGCTGATCTACCTGGCCGGCGTCGCCATGAGCTGGCGCGAGTTCCGCTTCAACCTGCGCTCGATCTCGCTGCTCGCCTTCGGCTGCGTCGTCTTCACCACGGTCGCCGTGGCGGCCGGCGCGCACTACATCATCGGCCTGCCCTGGCCGGTCGCCTTCGTGCTCGGCGCGATCGTGTCGCCGCCCGACGTGGTGGCGCCACTCGCCGTCGCGCGCCGGCTCGGCCTGCCGCGGCGCGTGCTCGTCGTGCTGGAGGGCGAGGGCCTCGCCAACGACGCCACCGCGCTGATCCTCTACCGGTTCGCCGTCGCCGCGGTGAGCACCGGCGTGTTCTCGTTTCCGCAGGCCGCCGGCACCTTCGGCGCCATCGTGGTCGGCGAGATTTTCTGGGGCATCGCGGTCGGCTGGATCAGCCTGCGGCTGCGCCACTGGGCGCGCGACCCGCGGGTCGAGATCACGCTGTCGATCATGACGCCGTATCTCTGCTACTGGGTTCCCGAGCATCTCGGCGGCTCCGGCGTGCTCGCGACCGTCGCGGCCGGCCTCTATGTGAGCTGGAACGGGCCGCTCCTGATCTCCTCCGCGACGCGCCTGCAGGGCGTCTTCTTCTGGGACCTGTTCGTCTATCTGCTGGAAGGCTTCATCTTCCTGATCACCGGCATGCAGGCGCGCGCCCTGATCGAGCGCATCCAGTCGCATTCGCTGTCGGAGATCGCCGCGGGCATTCTGGTCACCACGGCGATCTGCATCGTCGCCCGCTTCGTCTGGGTGTTCCCGGCCGTCTATCTGCCGCGCTGGCTGATCCCCTCGTTGCGCACCCGCGACCCGTCGCCGGAATGGCAGCGCCCGTTCATGATCGCCTTCGTCGGCGTGCGCGGCGTCGTCTCGCTCGCCGCCGCGCTGGCGCTCCCCTTCACCCTGCAGTCCGGTGCGCCCTTTCCGTATCGCGACTTCATCGTGGTGGTGACGTTCGGTGTCATCGTCATCACGCTGGTCGGCCAGGGCCTGATGATGCCGCTCGTCATGCGCTGGCTCGGGCTGGCCGCGGTCGGCACGGCCGAGGCCCGCGTCATCCGCGAGCAGGAGCTGCGCGCCCGCCACTCCGCCGCGGCCGCCGCCCATGCGCGGCTGGAGACGATCGCCGGGCGCGACGGGCTGACGATCGACGGGGACGTCTCGGCCCTGCTCGAGGCGCGCAACGCGCAGCGCACCCGGGTGGTGCCGCGCAGCCTCGACGACGAGGACTTCGCCACCGCCAAGCTCGGCGCGAAGCTGCGGCTGGAGCTGATCGAGGCGGAGCGCGTGCATCTCCACAAGCTGGAGCGCGACGGCCAGATCACCGACGAGTCGCGCCGCCGCATCGAGCGCGAGCTCGACCTCGAGGAGGCGAGCATCGCTTGCAAGTCGGAGGCCTACGAGCCGCCGCTGTGACCCGTCATTCCGGGGCGCGCTGAAAGCGCGAACCCGGAATCCAGCGACACGTGCGGAAGCCCGGGCTGGATTCCGGGTCCGCGCGCCTCCGGCACGCGGCCCGGAATGACGGCGCTGGGTCATCCTCGAATGCCGCCGGACCTGGTGCATTCGTCGGCGGGATCGGCCACACTGGCGCACCGCCGGCCCTGCCGGTCGACCCCGGAGCCCCCGATGCGCCGTCTCGCCGTGCTGTCGCTGCCGCTCGTCGCCGTCACGGCGGCCGGGCTCGCCTTCGCCCAGTCCGCTGCCCCCTCCGCACCTCCGGCCGGGCCGGACCGCATCCTCGCGGCGCCCGAGATCGGCGCCCTGCCCGACGATTCGCCGGCCCGGCTGGTGCGCCGCGGTCGCGACCTCTTCACCGCCACCTATGCGCATATCGGGCCGGAGGTGGCCGACCCGGCGAAGCGCTTCGCCGGCAACAACCTCGCCTGCGGCAACTGCCACCTGCACGCCGGCACCAAGAAGTTCGGCCTGCCGATCTACGGCCTGTTCGAAAAATTCCCGCAATACAGCGCCCGGGCCGGTGCCGAGGTGACGATCGAGGACCGCATCGACGGCTGCATGACCCGCAGCATGAACGGCCGATCGCTGCCGAAGGACTCTCCCGAGATGACGGCCTTCGTGGCCTATGTGAAGTTCCTGTCGGAAGGCTACCGGCCCGGCCAGCCGGTGACCGGGCTCGGCGCCGGCGCCATGCCGGAGCTCGACCGCGCCGCCGACCCGGTGCGCGGCAAGGCGCTCTACGCCAAGACCTGCCTCGACTGCCACGGCACCGACGGCCAGGGCATCCGCCGCAGCCTGCCGACCACCGATCTCGGCTACATGATCCCGCCGCTGTGGGGGCCGGACAGCTTCAACGACGGCGCCGGCATGGCGCGCCTGATCACGGCGGCCAACTTCTTGCACTTCAACATGCCGCACGGCACCGACTATCTCGACCCGCAGCTCGCGGTCGCCGACGCCTGGGACATCGCCGCTTACGTGATCTCGCAGCCGAGGCCGCAGCGCGCCGGGCTCGACAAGGATTTCCCCGATCTCCTGTCGAAGCCGGTCGACACGCCCTACGGCCCCTATGCCGACGGCTTCACGGCCGAGCAGCACAAGTACGGCCCGTTCGCCCCGATCCGCGCCGCGATCGACAAGCTGAAGGCCGAGAAGGCAGCGCCGACGCCCCGGTAGAGGGGGCGGCCGCCCTCCGACGAGAACGATTCCAGTCCGACTACAACCCGACACAACCCGAAATCGAGCAGAAAGAACATTTACGGAACAGATCGGGCACATTATGATGACGGGGATCGCATCTCCCGGAGCCCGGACATGGTGGACATCGGCACGCTTCAGCTCGAATTGCAGCAGGCCCGCAAGGCCCGCCTGGAGGCGCAGGCCTCGGCCTGCGACATCGAAACCCTGCTCGACAGCGTGAAGGGCTCGGAGCGCGCCTGGTACCGCCTCCCCTACGGCCGCGACGCCGCCAAGCCGGACCTGTTCTCGCTGGGGTGAGGGACGGCGGCGGCGTGCCCGGGGCACACAACCGCTCGACCGGCGCTCGGCCGCGTGCCCCGGACAAGGCGCGACACGACGGGCGTCCCGGTAACGGCCTCACATGGTCGCCCCTGGGTCCCGGGTCACCGCGCGTCGCGCCGCGCCCGGGACACGAGGCCCCGACGGTGCCGCTCCCTACCCGCCCCGCTTCTTTCCGATCGTGTCCCAGATCAGGGCGGCGATGTCGGGGCCGCCGAGATTCTTGATGGCGCGGATGCCGGTCGGCGAGGTGACGTTGATCTCGGTGAGGTAGCCGTCGATCACGTCGATGCCGACGAACAGGAGGCCGCGCGCCCGCAGCGCCGGGCCGATGCGCTCGCAGATTTCCCGCTCGCGCGGGGTCTGTTCCGTGGCCTGGGCGGCGCCGCCCCGCACCATGTTGGAGCGCAGGTCGTCGGCCGCCGGCACCCGGTTGACGGCACCGGCGAACACCCCGTCGACCAGGATGATGCGCTTGTCGCCCTTGGCGACCGCGGGGAGGAACTTCTGGATCACCCACGGCTCGCGATAGGTGACCGAGAACATGTCGTAGAGCGAGCCGAAATTGAGGTCGTCGGTGGTCACCCGGAACACCGCGCCGCCGCCGTGGCCGTAGAGCGGCTTCATCACGATGTCGCCGTGCTCGGCGCGGAAGGACTGGATCTCGGCGCGGTCGCGGGTGACCAGCGTCGGCGGCATCAGGTCCGGGAATTCGGTGACGAACACCTTCTCGGGGGCGTTGCGCACATGCGCCGGGTCGTTGACCACGAAGGTCTTCGGATGCAGCCGCTCGAGTAGATGGGTCGCCGTGATGTAGCCGAGGTCGAAGGGCGGATCCTGCCGCATCAGGATCACGTCGTAGGACGCCAGCGCCTCGCGGCGCTCCTCGCCGAGCGTGAAGTGGTTGCCGGGCTCGTCCCTTACGGACAATGGATTAGTCCGAGCGAAAACGTCACCCTCTCGAAGTATAAGTCTTTCTGGTGTGTAGTAGGCGAGCTCGTGGCCGCGAGCCTGGGCTTCGAGCAGCAGGGCGAATGTCGAGTCGCCTCGAATATTGATCCGATCGATCGGATCCATCTGCACGGCCACGCGATATTTCATGACGAGGCACCAATTCTGGAGGTGGCACAACGGTTACTTAACGGCCCGTGGCGAGGATGGCGACAGTTCGCCTAAATCTTCCCGGAGGCCAGGTCCGTGTTGCACGCGTTCTCGCGAGTGTCCATCGCAGCGAAGCTCTACGCCATCTTCGCCATCCTCGGTGTCGCCCTTCTGGCGCTCGCGGTCGTCGGCAACCGCAGCGCCTCGCTGCAGGCCGAGCTCGCCGCCGAGATGGACGCCGCCGCCCGCGGCGCCCGCAACATCGAGCGGGTCAACAGCCTCGTCTACGCCGTGGTGATGGAATCGCGCGGCATCTACATGTCGACCGATCCCAAGGTGGTGAAACGCTACGGCGACGGGCTGCTCGCCTTCAACAACCGCATCGACGGCGTGATGAAGGAGTGGCGCGACATCGTCCGGGCGGACGATCGGGCGCAGTTCGAGACGCTCGCCAAGCGGGTCCAGCAGTTCCGCGAGTTCCGCGCCGAGCTGGTGCGGCGCGCCAACGAGATCTCCCCGGCGGCGGGCCGCGAATGGGGCGACAACGACGCCAACCGGTCGGTCCGCCAGGCGCTCAACAAGGACCTCGAGGAGATCGCCAAGGTCTATGCGGCCCGTGCCGACAAGGCCCGCGAGCTGGAGGCCAGCACCAAGACGAGCCAGATCCTTCAGGACGTGATCGCCGTGCTCGCTCTCGTCTGCGCCATCGCCGGCGTGGTGGTGATCTGGCGCGCCGTGGCGCGACCGCTGTCGACCATGACCCGCACCATCGAGGCCGTCGCCGAGGATCGCTACAAGGACGAGGTTCCGTATCTGGCGCGTGGCGACGAGATCGGCGCCCTCGCGCGCGCCGTCGCCGTGTTCCAGAAGGCGATGCTCCGCAACAAGGAGCTCGGCATCGCGGTCAAGGCGCAGGGCGAGGCGGTGGCCGGCCGCAACCGGCGCATCCAGGAGGCGATCGAGGCGTTCCGCGGGTCGGTCGAGCACATCCTGAGGTCGGTGACCAACGACGCCACGCAGATGCGCACCGCCGCCGAGACCATCACGGGCATGGCGGGCGACGCCGCCCGCGAGGCCGCCGCGGCATCGCAGGCGACCGAGCAGGCGTCGGGCAGCATCCAGACCGTCGCGGCCGCCGCCGAGGAGCTGTCCAGCTCGGTCGGCGAGATCGGCCGCCAGGTCGGTCAGGCGACCGCCATCGTGGCCGATGCGTCGGAGCGGACCGAGCGGTCGGTCGGCGAGATCCAGGGGCTCGCCACGGCGAGCGTGCGGATCGGCGACGTCGTCCAGCTGATCCAGGCGATCGCGGCGCAGACCAACCTGCTGGCGCTGAACGCCACCATCGAGGCGGGGCTTCGCCGTCGTCGCCCAGGAGGTGAAGACGCTCGCCGGCCAGACCGCCAAGGCGACGACCGAGATCTCCGAGCAGGTCGGCGCCATCCAGGCCTCGACCCGCAGCGCCGCGACCGCGGTCGCCGAGATCGGCACCGCCATGCGCCGGATCTCGGAGGTGACCAGCACCATCGCCACGGCGGTCGAGCAGCAGGACATCGCCTCGCGCGAGATCTCGCAGAGCGCCCAGATGGCGGCGCACGGCAACGCGTGCCTGGTCGGCAACATCTCCGGCGTCACCGGGGCGATCGACGAGACCAGCCGCTCCGCCGCCGGCGTGCTCGACAAGATCGGCGGCCTCACCCGCGACACCGAATCGCTCGCCGGCTCGATCCAGGACTTCTTCGAGCGCCTCGGGCAGGAGCAGCTGTCGGGTCAGCCGTCGTCCGGCGGCCAGTCGCGCGCGGCGTGAGCCCCGTCATTCCGGGGCGCGGGCGCAGCCCGCGAACCCGGAATCCAGCCCCGACCACCGAGGCTGCCGCTGGATTCCGGGTTCGCAGCTTCGCTGCGCCCCGGAATGACACCCCTCCCTGCCGCCGCCCTCACTCGCTCGCGTCGAAGGCGCCCGGGAGGTGCTGCGGCAGGTGGCCCGGCGCGATCAGGATCACGTCGAAGCGCAGCGGCAGGCCGCTCACTTGCGGGTGGCCGGCGAGCCAATGCTTCGCCGCATCGAGGATACGGCCGCGCTGGCGCACCGACACCGACTCGGCGGCGGCGTCGAGCGAGGCACGCGCCTTCACCTCGACGAACACCACGGTGCCCTTCCGCTGCGCCACGATGTCGATCTCGCCGACCGGCGTCTTGTAGCGCCGGTCGATGATCCGGTAGCCCTTGGCCCACAGGAACGCGGCCGCCTTGCTCTCCGCCGACAGCCCGAGCTTCTGGGCCGCCTGACGCTTCGGCGCCGGGGATTTTTGGGCCTCGTCGGGCGGCTCGTCGAACGACCCGGTCCTGATCACGACGGCGGGCCGCCGCGTCGCGGACGGCGACAGCGGCGAGGGCGAGCGCGACGGGACGTCGGCCCGCACCGGCGCCGCGCCGGGGCCGATCTCGCCGGGACGCTTCAGGGTGCGGCCGCCGGCCGGCCCGACGCTGCTGGGCACGGCGCGGACCGGCTTGCGCTTCGGTGGAACGTCGGGCGGACCATCATCGTCACGCGTCGTCATCGTGTGTCTCCCGGCCGAGCGCCAGCGCGCGCTGATAGACGGTGCGGCGCGGCTCGCCGGTCGCCGTCGCGACGGCCGCGACCGCGTCCTTGAGCGAGGCGGTGCGCATCGCCGCGGCGAGCTTCTCGTCGATCTCCGCGCCCGAGACAGGCGCGTCGGCCGCAGGCGGACCGATCACCAGAACAACCTCGCCGCGGGTCTCGGCCCCCTCCGCGTAGGCCTGCGCCAGCATCGCGAGATCGCCACGGCGCACCTCCTCGTGCAGCTTGGTCAGCTCGCGGCACACCGCCGCCTCGCGGGGTCCGAGCCTCTCGGCGAGATCGGCGAGCGCCTCGGCGAGCCGCGGGCCGGTCTCGAACAGCACCAGGGTCGCAGGAATTTTCTCGATCTCGGCGATCCGGCTGCGGCGCGGGCCACCGCGGGCCGGGAGAAAACCCTCGAAAAAGAAGCGGTCGGTCGGCAGGCCCGCGATGGCGAGCGCGGTCAGCACCGCCGACGGCCCCGGCACGGCGGTGACCGGGAATCCCGCCTCGCGCGCCTCGCGCACCAGCCGGAAGCCCGGATCGGAGACCAGCGGCGTGCCGGCATCCGACACCAGCGCGACCACCTCGCCGGCGGCGAGCCGGGAAAAAATCTTCGGTCGCGCCTGGGCGGCGTTGTGCTCGTGATAGGCGGTCAGCGGCCGGGCGATGCCGTAGCGGGAGAGCAGCTTGCGGGTCACCCGCGTGTCCTCGCAGGCAATCAGGTCGGCGGCCGCCAGCGTGAACAGGGCGCGCAGCGACAAGTCCTCCAGATGACCGATCGGCGTCGCCACCACGTAGAGGCCACCGGTGAGCGGCGGCGCCCGGCGCGGCGCGCCGAACAGCACGACGCTGCGCTCGCCGTCGGCGGCCTCCGCGGGATCGAGGTGCTCGAGCCCACCCGGACCGTCGTCGTCCCGAAGGTCGTCGTCCTGCTGATCGTGGTTCTGCGCGGCGGTCATGCGGCGGTTCTATCCCCCCGCGACCGGCGCCGGAAGCCCCGGCGGAGACGCCGCGTCGCGTGCCCGAGGATTGACCAGGCGGTTGCGCTGTGGCGCTGTTGCCGCCATGTCGTCGTCGCGCCGGGCCGCCTGGCCCGCGCCGGGCTCTTCGGATCTGCGACGGGCGTGGGGGAGTTGGGCAGATGACAGTCGCGAAGGCTCCGACACGGCGTGGCGTGGTGCGGGTGCTCGGGCTCGGCGGCACGGCGCTGGTCGCCGGCTGCGCCGGCCTCGATCTCGGCGGCGGCGGTCGCTCGCCCGACGCGCCGCCGGCACCGTCCCCGACGCCCGGCGTCTCGGCCGAGCCGCTGCCGCCGCCCGGCGCCGGTCCGGGCGGTGCCCCCGGTGCGCCGGGACAGACCCGCGTCACCCTGATCCTGCCGCTGTCGGCCGGCGGCAATGCCGGCGCCGCCGCGCAATCGATGAAGAACGCCGCCGAGCTGGCGCTCGCCGAGTTCAACAATCCCGACGTGCTGCTCGACGTGAAGGACGACGCCGGCACGGCGCAGGGCGCCCAGGCCGCTGCCCGTCAGGCTTTGGACGAGGGCGCCGTGGTGATCCTCGGGCCGTTGTTCGCCCACGCGGTCGGCGCGACGGCCCAGGTGGCGCGCGGAAAGGTGCCCGTGATCGCCTTCTCGACCGACGCCAATGTCGCGTCGCGCGGCGTCTATCTCCTGAGCTTCCTGCCCGAGTCCGACGTCGACCGGATCGTCGAGTACGCGGTCTCGCAGGGCAAGCGCTCGATGGCGGCCTTCCTGCCCGACAACCCCTATGGCAGCGTCGTCGAGGCGGCGTTCAAGCAGGCGGTCTCCCGCAAGGGCGGCCGGGTCACGGCGATCGAGCGCTACAAGCCGGGCGAGGCCGCGCAGGGGCCGGCCCGCCAGGTGGCGGATGTCGCCAGCCGCTCCGACGCGCTGTTTCTCGCCGACTCGGGCGAAGCGCTGCCGCGCGTCGTGCAGGCCCTGCAGGGCGCCGGCGTCGACCCCAAGCGCCTGCAGCTCCTCGGCACCGGCCTGTGGGACGACCAGCGGGTGTTCTCGGACCCGGCGCTCGACGGCGGCTGGTTCGCGGCGCCCGACTCGGCCGGCTTCCGCGGCTTTGCCGGACGCTACCGCATCCGCTACGGCCAGGACCCGGTGCGCACCGCGACGCTCGCCTACGACGCCGTCGCGCTCGTCGCCGCGTTGTTGAAGTCGCAAGGGGGCGGCCGCATCACCGACGAGATGCTCCTGAACCCGTCCGGCTTCGCCGGCATCGACGGCGTGTTCCGGTTCCGCCAGGACGGCACCAACCAGCGCGGGCTCGCCGTGCTCAAGGTCACCACGGCCGGCGGCGAGGTGGTCTCGGCCGCGCCGCGGACGTTCGGGTAGGTGACGAAGCGTCCCGACAAGGGGGCGGTTTGGACATCTGGCGCGCGAACGCCTACATAACGGGGCGTTCCGGGGCGTCGCGCCGCGGACGGACCTCCGAAAAATCCGGGCGACGCCCGCCAGAACCGCCCGACGAGATCATGACAATTTCGCTCGACCCGACCCCCGCCCCGTCCGCCGCTGAGACTGCCATGCCTTTGGAGGCGCTGGAGAAAACCGCGCTCGAGACCTATGTGGCGCCGGCCCGGCCGTCGCTGGTCGGGATGTCGCGGACAGCCTTGCGCGACGCGCTGGTCGGCATCGGGGTGCCGGCCGGCCAGGCCAAGATGCGGGTCCAGCAGCTCTGGCAGTGGATCTACGTGCACGGCGCCCGCGACTTCGACGTGATGACCAACGTGTCGAAGGATCTGCGCACGCGGCTTTCGACGCATTTCACCCTGGCGCGGCCCGAGGTGGTGGCCGAGCAGGTGTCGACCGACGGCACCCGCAAGTGGCTCCTGCGCCTGCCCGGCGACGGCGCCGCCGGCGCCGAGAGCCGCCCGCACGAGGTCGAGTGCGTCTACATCCCGGAGACCGACCGCGGCACGCTGTGCGTCTCCAGCCAGGTCGGCTGCACGCTCACCTGCGCGTTCTGCCACACCGGCACGCAGCGCCTGGTGCGCAACCTCACGGCCGGCGAGATCGTCGGCCAGGTGCTGCTGGCGAAGGACCGGCTCGGCGACTGGCCGGAGGGAACGCCGCCGGCCGACGGCCTCGTGCCGACCGACGGCGGCCGCTTCATCAGCAACATCGTGATGATGGGTATGGGCGAGCCGCTCTACAATTTCGAGGCGGTGCGCGACGCGCTGCTCGTTGTCGCCGACGGCGAGGGGATCGGCATCTCCAAGCGCCGCATCACGCTCTCCACCTCGGGCGTGGTGCCGAACATCGTGCGGGCCGGCGACGAGATCGGCGTGATGCTGGCGGTGTCGCTGCACGCCGTGCGCGACGACATCCGCGACGAGCTGGTGCCGCTGAACCGCAAGTATCCGATCGCGCAGCTGATGGAGGCCTGCCGCAACTATCCGGGTCTCAACAACGCGCGCCGCATCACGTTCGAATACGTGATGCTGAAGGGCGTCAACGACTCGCTCGCCGACGCCCGCGCCCTGGTGAAGCTCCTGAAGGGCATCCCGGCCAAGATCAACCTGATCCCGTTCAACCCGTGGCCCGGCACCAAGTACGAGTGCTCGGACTGGGATCAGATCGAGAAATTCTCCGAGTTCGTGTTCGACGCCGGCTACTCGTCGCCGGTGCGCACGCCGCGCGGCCGCGACATTTTTGCCGCCTGCGGCCAGCTCAAGAGCGCGACCGAGAAGCTCTCGGCGCGCGAAAGAATGGCACTGCGCGCCATGGCGATGACGGAGTGAGCGACAGTCTCCGCGCCCGTCATGCCCGGCCTCGTGCCGGGCATCCACGAGACAGGGCCGCGCCGCAAAAGACGTGGATGGCCGGGACGAGCCCGGCCATGACGAGGATGGACAATCGGATTTTCTCGACAGCCTCGTGATCATCCCATGGACGATGTCGGCCGCCTGCTGCTGCGCTTTCTCCTGGTCCCGCTCGGCGCCCTGATCGCGCTTCTGATTGCGATCGTCGTGGTGGTCGCGGCGAACTGGGGCGCCGTGCAGACGCTCGCCGCGGCCGCGCCGGAGCAGCAGGGCGACTTCTTCGTCGCCTTCGTGAGCGCCGCTCCCGAGCTGATGATGATGCTGGCCGCGACCGCGACCTATGCGCTCGCCGTCGCCACGGTCGGCGTGCTGATCGCCGAGGTGTTCGCGGTGCGCTCGTTCGTCTTCCATGCCGCCAATGGCGGGCTCGCCGCGGCGATCGGCTGGTCGCTGGCGGCGACCGAGGGCGGCATGCGCATGCTCTCCACGCCCGTCAGCCTGGTCGCCGCCGGGATCGCGGCCGGCCTCGCCTACTGGCTGGTCGCCGGCGCGACCTCGGGCTTCTTCAAGCCGTGGCGCAGTCGCCAGCCCCTCCCGCCCGCTGCCGATCCGCCTCCGGCGGAGAGCGCGCCGCGCTGAAGAACCGCACGCACGGCGGTCCGCGCCCCGCTGCGCGACGTCTTCGCCAGACCGTGCTCGGTCTTGTCCCAGCGATACGGGTCGCGAAAGATCTTGATCAGCGCCAGCCAGGCCGCGACCGACAGCAGGATCCAGTGCAGCGGCACCAGGGCCAGCACCCAGGCGAATCGGAGCAGGCCGCGCCGCTTCAGGCCGACGAGACCGAGCAGCAGCGACGCCGCCCAGCCCGCCACGGCGGTGAGGCCGAACAGCCCGGCGAGCGCGATCGCGACAGGATCGTCGAGAGCGAGCCCGCCCTCGCGCACCAGCTTCACCACGAGCGTCGCCGTGAACACCGGATGGACGAGCGCCGCCAGCACGGTGCCGCCGACCACGAGATGCAGGGTCGCGAAACCGGCCGGCCCGAGATCGCGCAGCGCCGCCCGCGGCGCGCGCATGTGGACGACGACGGTCTGGATCCAGCCCTGGAACCAGCGCCGGCGCTGCCGCAGCCACGGCCCGAGCCGCGCCGGCGCCTCCTCCAGCGTGGTCGACGTGATCACGTCGGTCGAGAAGCCGAAGCGGGCGAGCCGCACGCCGAGATCGGCGTCCTCGGTCAGGTTGAAAGCGTCCCAGCCGCCGACCGCCCGCAGCGCCGCGGTGCGGAAGTGATTCGACGAGCCGCCGAGCGGCAGCGGCAGCCGCAGCGTCGCCAGCACGGGCAGGAAGACGTCGAACAGCCCGGCATACTCGGCCGTGAACAGCGCGGTGAGCAGGCTGTCCCGCGTGTTGTCGATGGCGAGGCGGGCCTGCACGCAGGCGAGTCGGGCGGGACCGCGCGCGAACGCCGCGGCGGCGCGACGGAGCTGGTCGGGCTCAGGCCGGTCCTCGGCATCGAACACGGCGACATATTCGCCGCGGACGAACGGCAGCGCGGCGTTGAGCGCCTTCGGTTTTGTGCGCGGCCCTGTTTCCGGAACCGTCAACAGCTCCCAGTGCGGCCGGAGGCGCTCGGCCGCGAAGGCGCGGCGCGTCGCGGCGTCGTCGGCCTCCAGCGCGACGATGATCTGCAGCTTCTCGGGCGGCCAGTCGAGCGCGTCGAGGGCGGCGACGAGCTGCGGCACGGTCGCGGCCTCGCGATAGAGCGCGACGACGATCGTGGTGACGGGCAGCGTCTCGTCCGCGTCCCGCCGCAGGGCGGGCGGGCGGCGTGCCGGCGGCGTCGCCACGGCGAGGAGCCGCAAGGCGGTCCAAGCGAGGAACAGCACGGCCAGCACGATGCCGAGCGCGATCGCCGTGGCGCCGGGCCACACGATGCCGACGCCGCCGGCGGCCGCTATCGCCAGCGCGATACAGGCCGGCGCCAGCGGGCGCGGCGCCGCGGAGAGATCCGGATGCGTGGTCGCGAGCCCGAAGGCGGCGCGCCGGCCGAGCGCCGTGTCGGCCGTCCGGGCCACGAAGCGCCGCAGGCGGGCCTCGGTGGTCAGCCGGATCGCGCGCGGCGCGTCGGCCGAGCCGGCGAGCTCGGCGAGGCGCCGGGCCGCGGCGCCCTGCGGCGCCACCACGGTCTCGCGGCGCAGCCCGGTGTCGAGCGGCAGCATCCCGGCCGCCGCGGCGTCGATCAGGGCGTCGTCGTCGACCGGCACGGCATCGCGCGGGATCTCGTCCAGCGGCTCGAACGGCACGCGGAGATGGCGCGCCAGCGCCCGGACATAATCGTCGTCGCTCATCAGGCCGGTGGCGACCAGCACGCGGTCGGCCGTGGTGCCGATGGCGCGGGCGCGCCGCTCGGCGAAGGCGAGATCGCCGGGCGACAGCCGGTCGCGGACGCAGTCGAGCTCGGGACAGGCGCCGCGGGCCCGGCGCGGCATCGGCCGCGGCGCGCCGGTCGCCAGCCGCCGCAAGCCGGCGGCGACCAGGGAGTCGTCGAACGGGGGTTCGTCGACTGAAGACTCGACCGCCACGGTCCGCGGCACGACGGCCCCGGCCCGTCCAAGAAACCCCTCCCGCGGTCGCGTGTCCTCGCCGCGATAGAGCATCACGCCTCCGGGCCGGCCGGTCCGGCACGCCACTTGGACCGAGACGTCGCGTTCGACATCGACCGCGACTTCGACGCTGCTCCGGCCCGGAACTTCGTCTATAAGGGCGGCCCGCGATCCTCGCGGCGCCAATTCACCGGACGGCCGGATGCGACGACAGATTAGCCCAAGCACGCCGAAGTTGCGACAGGTTGCGCGCACGCCCGTTCAAAAGCGCGTCATGATTGCGCTGATCGCCGGCGTCGTGGCCGGACTGGTCGGTGTCGCCGGCTCTGGCCCGCTCGCGCCGGCCCCGGCGCACGCCCAGACGGCGTCGCCCGGCCTGCCGATCCCCGGCTTCTGGGACCCGAAGCGCCGCCCCGAGCGGCCCGACCTGCGTCTCACCCTGATCCGCTTCATGAGCGAGGTGGACTACCCGCCGTTCAACTATGCGGGGCCGGACGGCAACCCGGCGGGCTTCAACATCGATCTCGCCCGCGCCATCTGCGACGAGCTGAAGATCGCCTGCACGATCCAGATGCGCCGCTTCGACACGCTGGTCGAGTCGCTCGCCGAGAACCGCGGCGACGCCGCCATCGCGTCGATCGCGGTGACGCCGGAGACCCGCAAGAAGATCGACTTCTCCGACCCCTATTACCGGCCGCTGGCGCGCTTCGCGGCGCGGCGCGGCGCCGGGCTCGACACGGTGCTGCCCGAGCGGGTGGAGGGCAAGACGATCGCGGTCGTCGCCGGCACGGCGCACGAGGCGTATCTGAAGGCTTTGTTCACCGAGGCCGAGCTGAAGCCCTACCCGACCGCGGAGGACGCCCGGGCCGCCCTGCAGAAGGGCGAGGTCGACCTGCTGTTCGGCGACGGTTACGGCCTCGCCTTCTGGCTCAACGGCGCCGACGCGGGCGGCTGCTGCACCTTCGTCGGCGGGCCGTTCGTCGAGAGCCGCTATTTCGGCGAGGGCGTCGGCATCGCGGTGAAGAAGGGCAACGACCCGCTCCGCATGGCGATGAACTGGGCGCTGTTCCGGCTGTGGGAGAAGGGCAAGTTCGCCGACCTCTGGCTGAAATACTTTCCGGTCAATCCGTTCTGAGGCACCGCGCCGCCGCGCCGCGGTGCGGCCCATGCCGGACGACGAAACCGGGCAAAGAAATTGACCCCGGGCGCCCCGGTCCTTAGACGAGGCGGGCCGGGCTTTCCGCTGCGCCGCCCCGACGCGGCTTGCGCGCCCCGGCCCTGCCGGAGACCACGCATGTCCGATCCCGCCGCCGCCCTCGATCCCGCCGCCCTGCGGGCGCTCGCCGAAACCTCCACGGCCTGGCCGTTCGAGGAGGCGAGAAAGATCGTCGCGCGGCTGAAGAAGCATCCGAAGGACGAGGTGCTGTTCGAGACCGGCTACGGCCCCTCCGGCCTGCCGCATATCGGCACCTTCGGCGAGGTGGCGCGCACCACCATGGTGCGCCATGCCTTCAGGGTGCTGACCGACGACAGGATCAAGACCCGCCTGATCGCCTTCTCGGACGACATGGACGGGCTGCGCAAGGTGCCCGACAACATCCCCAACAAGGAGCTGGTGGCGGCCCATCTCGGCAAGCCGCTGACCCGGGTGCCCGACCCGTTCGGCACGCATCCGAGCTTCGGCGAGCACAACAATGCGCGGCTGCGCGCGTTCCTCGACGCCTTCGGCTTCGACTACGAGTTCGCCTCGTCGACCGAGTACTACAAGTCGGGCCGCTTCGACGCGACGCTGCTCGCGATGCTCGAGCACTACGACGCCGTGATGGAGATCATCCTGCCGACGCTCGGGCCGGAGCGGCGCGCCACCTACTCGCCGTTCCTCCCGGTGGACATCCGCACCGGTGTCGTCCTCCAGGTGCCGATGGTCGCCCGCGACGCCAACCGCGGCACCATCACGTACGAGCATCCCGAGACCGGCGAGCGCGTCACCACCTCGGTCACCCGCGGCATGGTCAAGTGCCAGTGGAAGGCCGACTGGGCGATGCGCTGGACGGCGCTCGGCATCGACTACGAGATGGCCGGCAAGGATCTGATCGACTCGGTCAAGCTCTCCGGCGAGATCTGCCGGGTGCTCGGCGGCCGCCCGCCCGAGGGCTTCACCTACGAATTGTTCCTCGACGACAAGGGCCAGAAGATCTCGAAGTCGAAGGGCAACGGGCTCACCATCGACGAGTGGCTGCGCTATGCGAGCCCGGAGAGCCTGTCGCTGTTCATGTATCGCGAACCGAAGGCGGCGAAGCGGCTGTACTTCGACGTGATCCCGCGCAATGTCGACGAGTACGCCCAGTTCCTCGACGGCTACAAGCGGCAGGACGGCAAGCAGCGCCTGACCAACCCGGTGTGGCACATCCATGCGGGAACGCCGCCCGACACCAGCGTGCCGATCTCGTTCACGATGCTGCTCAACCTCGTCTCGGCGTCGAACGCCGAGAATGCCGAGACGCTGTGGGGCTTCATCGGCCGCTACTGGCCCGGCGTGACGGCGCAGTCGCACCCGCGGCTGCAGCGCGAGGTCGAGTACGCGATCCACTATTTCCGCGATTTCGTGCTTCCCTCGAAGCGGTTCCGCGAGCCGACCGACGGCGAGCGCGCCGCGCTGATGGATCTGCGCGACGCGCTCTCGCAGCTCGCCGACGACGCCACCGCCGAGGCGATCCAGGAGGTCGTCTACGAGGTCGGCCGAAGGCCGCCGTTCCTGGACGAGAAGAAGAAGGGCAAGGACGGCAAGCCGGGCGTCTCGCTCGACTGGTTCAACCTGCTCTATCAGGTGCTGCTCGGCCAGGAGAAGGGCCCGCGCTTCGGCTCGTTCGTCGCCATCTACGGGCTCAAGAACACGGTCGACATGATCGACGGCGCGCTGGCGCGCTCGGCTTGATCAGCGCGCTTGGTCGTTCCGGGGCGTGAGCCGAAGGCTCACGAACCCGGAATCCAGCGGCAGGCTCCGAGATCGCGACTGGATTCCGGGTCTCGGCTGCTCTGCAGCCGATCCCGGAATGACGGGCCGATGCAGCTGATATACAAAGCTGATCGCATGACTCTCGCCGCCTACGCCCTGATCGGCGCCACCATCGTCGGCTCGTCCTTCGTCTCCGGCATCTTCGGGATGGCGGGCGGCATGATCCTGCTCGGCGTGCTGCTGACGCTCTACGACGTCGCCACCGCCATGGTGCTGTTCTCGATCATCCAGTTCGCGGCGAACGGCTGGCGCGCCGTGATGTGGCGGGCGCATGTGCGCTGGCCGATCTTCTGGTGGTACGCGGGCGGCGCGCTCGCTGCCTTCGGGGCGATGCGGCTCGTCGCCTTCATCCCCGACAAGGCGACCGTCTATCTGGCGCTCGGCGCCATGCCGTTCCTGGTCGAGCTGCTGCCGAAGAACGCGCGGCCCAACATCGAGTGGCGCGGCATGCCGTTCCTGGCCGGCCTGATCACGACGGTGGTGCAGCTCCTCTCGGGCGTCGGCGGGCTGTTTCTCGACATGTTCTTCCAGAAGAGCATGATCGACCGCAAGACCACGGTCGCCACCAAGGCGGTGAGCCAGACCTTCAGCCACGTGCTGCGGGCGACCTACTTCGCCTCCTTCGCGGGCGCCGCCCAGATCGACCCGTGGTGGGCGCTGGCGCCGGCCTTCCTGCTCAGCATCGCCGGCACGTCGCTCGCCGTCGCGGTGCTCGAGCGGATGACCGACCACGGTTTTCGCGCCTGGACCCGCTGGATCATTCTCGCCATCGGCGTCGTCTATCTGGCCCGGGGCACCGCCCTGGTGATCGGCGGCTGACTCTTTTTCCGCGAGCCCGGCCCACGCCCCTCGCTCCGTCATGGCGGCGCGCGTCACGGGCCGCCACGTCCTGCAGGCTTGTTTCAGCCGCGGGATGAGCCCGGCCATCCACGATCTTCGACGTCGCATCGCTGCGAGGACGTGGATGCCGGAGCACAAGGCCGGGCATGACGGGTCGGAGTGCGTGGACGCTCACAGCCCCCGCAGGAACTCCGGGCGCAGCATCGGCGCGCCTTTGCGGGCCGCCGCGACGATCTGCAGCAGCTGATCACGATCGTCGGGCAGCGTGCCGGCGAGGGGCAGACAGTTCGAGGCGTGGTTGGAGCGAAACGTCACCGGGTGCGGCGGATCGAGGGCGGCGAGCAGCGCCTCCTGCTCTTCCAGCACACCGGCATCGTCCTGCCACTCGAACGGCGTGCCGTCGCGCTGGAAGCGGGTGACGAACTCTTCGATCTCGTCCGCGCCGAGGCGGAGCTGAAGCGTCGAGAGATAGGCGGGCGGCGCCGCGTTGATCACGGCCGCGGTCCCCTCCACATGCTCGCGCCAGAGATGCTTGCCGCCGACCCCGAGGATGACGGTCGCCGACACGGCGAGGCCGGCGTCCCGCGCCCGGTTCATGGCCTCGGCGATGCGTTCCGGTGTCGCGCCCTTTCTGATCCGCGAGAGGATCGCGGGAGCCCCGGACTCGACCCCGACATAGACGAGCGACAGGCCCTTCTCGCGTAAGAGGCGCAACTCGTCCGGCGTTTTCTGCGTCAGGTTGATGGGCGTCGCATAGGACGACACCCGCTGCAGCCGCGGAAACGTGGCTGCGAGACGATCGAGAATCCCGACCAACGTCTCGGTCGGCAGCACCAGCGCGTCGCCGTCAGCGAGGAAGATGCGGTCGGCGTCCGGCCACCAGCGCGCCGCCGCGGCGATGTCGTCGAACACGTCGGCGAGCGGGCGCGCGTGGAAGTGCTTGGTCTTGTACATCGCGCAGAAGGTGCAGCGATTGAACGAGCAGCCGATCGTCGCCTGGATGATCAGGTTGCGGCCCTCGCTCGGGGGCCGGTACAGCGGCTCGTCGTACTGCAGGGGCGCGAAGCTCATCGTGCAGTCGCCTTGGCGCGGCGTTCGGTGCGGGAATGCACGCCGCCATCATAGCGCGAGCGTATCCGAAACGCACGCGGCCGGCACTGGGCCGGCCGCGGATCGGGAAGCGCTTGTGCCGGACGTGGGCGGCTCAGTGCCCGAGCGCGTCCTTCAGAACTTCCAGCTGGGCGAGGCGCTCGGTCGCCTTGTCGCGGGTGCGGTCGTCCTTGGCGTCGGCGACGTCTTCCTTGGCGTCGTCGATCGCCTGGCGGATCACGTCGGGCTGGATCTCGTCGACCGGGATGACCTCCTGGGCCAGCACGGTGAGGCCGTTCGGCCCGACCTCGGCGAAGCCGCCGCGCACCACGATCATCTTCGGCGCGTTCTCGCCGTAGACGGTGAGCACGCCAGGCCGCAGCGTCGCGACGAAGGGCGCGTGGCCGGCCATCACGCCGAAGTCGCCCTCCTCGCCCGGCACATCCACCTGGGTGACCTCGCCGGAGAACATCAGCTTCTCGGGCGACACGAGCTCGAAATGGAACGTGGACATGGTTGACCTTAGCGAATGGCGAATGGCGAGTAGCGAATAGGGTCGGAGACCATCCGCTGCTGCTCTTCCCGCTTCGCTACTCCCTATTCGCTATTCGCCACTCGCTATTCGCTCGCCGAAGGCGGCTTACGCGGCTTCCGCCGCCAGCCGCTTGCCCTTCTCGACCGCCGCCTCGATGGTGCCGACCATGTAGAAGGCGGCCTCCGGCAGGTGGTCGTACTTGCCCTCGCACAGGCCCTTGAAGCCGCGGATCGTGTCGGCGAGATCGACGAACACGCCCGGCGAGCCGGTGAACACCTCGGCGACGTGGAACGGCTGCGACAGGAAGCGCTCGATCTTGCGGGCGCGCGCCACGGTGAGCTTGTCCTCTTCGGAGAGCTCGTCCATGCCCAGGATCGCGATGATGTCCTGGAGCGCCTTGTAGCGCTGCAGCACCTGCTGCACCTGGCGGGCGACCGCGTAGTGTTCCTCGCCGACGACCCGCGGGTCGAGCATGCGCGAGGTCGAGTCGAGCGGATCGACGGCCGGGTAGATGCCCTTCTCGGCGATCGAGCGCGACAGCACGGTCGTGGCGTCCAGATGCGCGAACGAGGTCGCCGGCGCCGGATCGGTCAGATCGTCGGCCGGCACGTAGATGGCCTGCACCGAGGTGACCGAGCCCTTGGTCGTCGTCGTGATGCGCTCCTGCAGGGCGCCCATGTCGGTCGCCAGCGTCGGCTGATAGCCCACCGCCGACGGGATGCGGCCGAGCAGCGCCGACACCTCCGAGCCCGCCTGCGTGAAGCGGAAGATGTTGTCGACGAAGAACAGCACGTCCTGGCCCTGGTCGCGGAAGTACTCGGCGAGCGTCAGGCCGGTGAGGCCGACGCGGGCGCGGGCGCCGGGCGGCTCGTTCATCTGGCCGAACACCAGGGCGCACTTGGAGCCCTTGGTGTCGCCCTTGGTCTCGTGCGGGTCCTTGTTGACGCCCGACTCGATGAACTCGTGATAGAGGTCGTTGCCCTCGCGGGTGCGCTCGCCGACGCCGGCGAACACCGAGTAGCCGCCGTGCGCCTTGGCGATGTTGTTGATCAGCTCCTGGATGATCACGGTCTTGCCGACGCCGGCGCCGCCGAACAGGCCGACCTTGCCGCCCTTGGCGTAGGGCGCGAGGAGATCGACCACCTTGATGCCGGTGACCAGGATCTGCGACTCGGTCGACTGCTCGGTGTAGGGCGGCGCGTCGGCGTGGATCGGGCGGCGCTCCGTCGAGGCGATCGGGCCGGCCTCGTCGACCGGCTCGCCCACCACGTTGATGATGCGGCCGAGCGTACCCTCGCCGACCGGCACGGCGATCGGCAGGCCGGTGTCGGTGACGGTCTGGCCGCGGACCAGGCCCTCGGTCGTGTCCATGGCGATGGTGCGCACCGTCGACTCGCCGAGATGCTGCGCGACCTCGAGCACCAGCCGGTTGCCCTGGTTGTCGGTCTCGAGCGCGTTCAGGATCGCCGGCAGGTGATCCTCGAACTGCACGTCGACGACGGCACCGATGACCTGGGTGACTTTACCGACCGAGTGGGCTTGGGTGGCCATGGATGTCTCCTTGCGACTCGAACCGCGGCACGACCCGGTCCGAGCAAGACGCGAATGATGCTCAGACGACGGTCAGCGTGACCGGCACGTTGTTGCGGGTGGCGCGGGAATACGGGCAGATGCGGTGGGCGTCCTCGACCAGCGCCCGGACCTTGTCCTTGTCGGCGCCCGGGATCGACACCTTGATGTCGGCGGTCAGCGCGAAGCTCGTGTCGTCCTTGTCGATGCCGATCGACACCGTGACCTTGGCGGCCTGGCCGTCGACGCCGTGGTTCTTGGCGAGCGCCAGGATCGCCTGGCCGAAGCAGGACGACCAGCCGAGCGCGAAGAGCTGCTCCGGATTGTGGCCGTCGCCGTTGCCGCCCAGCTCCTTGGGGAACGCCATGGCGAGCCCGAGGCCGCCGTTCTCCAGCACCGCGCGGCCGTTGCGGCCGCCGCTCGTCGTCGCCGTCGTCTTGTAGGCCATGGGGGGTCTCCCGTTCGACTGTGCGGTGTTGCGTCGGAGCGCCTCAGAGCGCCTCGGCGCCGGAGATGATCTCGATCAGCTCCTTGGTGATCATCGCCTGGCGGGTGCGGTTGTATTTCAGCGTCTGCTTGCGGATCATCTCGCCGGCGTTGCGCGTGGCGTTGTCCATCGCGGTCATCTGGGCGCCGTAGAACGAGGCGGCGTTCTCCAGCAGCGCCTTGAAGACCTGCACCGAGATGTTGAGCGGCAGCAGCTCGGCGAGGATCTGCTCCTCGTCGGGCTCGTACTCGTAGACGGGCGCCGGGCCGTTGGCGGCCGCGCCCTCGAACACGGCCGGCACGATCTGCTGCGCGGTCGGGATCTGCGCGATCACCGACTTGAAGCGCGAGTAGAACAGCGTGCAGACGTCGAAGGCGCCCTGCTCGTAGAGCGAGATCACCCGCTGGCCGATCTCGTGGGCGTTCTCGAAGCGGATCTGGCGCACGGCGCGCAGATCGATCACGTCGATGATCTCGTCCTCGAACAGCCGCTTGAGCTGGTCGTAGCCCTTGCGGCCGACGCACAGGATCTTGATCGTCTTGCCTTCGGCGAGGAGCTGGTTGGCGCGGTCACGCGCGAGCCGCACGATCGCCGAGTTGAACGGGCCGCACAGGCCGCGCTCGCCCGTGCAGACGAGCAGCAGATGCACCTGGTCGCGGCCGGTGCCGGCGAGCAGGCGCGGCCCCTCGGGATTGTTCTGCACCGAGGCGGCGATGTTGCCGAGCGTGCGCTGCATGCGCTCCGAATAGGGCCGCGCGGCCTCGGCGGCCGCCTGGGCGCGCCGCAGCTTGGAGGCGGCGACCATCTGCATGGCCTTGGTGATCTTCTGCGTCGCCTTGGTCGCGGCGATCCGGTTTCGCAGGTCTTTCAGGCTCGGCATTCCGTGGTCACCTTTGCGCCCGGTCCGGCTTCGGTCTCGTCATGCCCGGCCTCGTGCCGGGCATCCACGCGCGTCGCTCTCTCACGTCCCGAGACGTGGATGGCCGGGACGAGCCCGGCCACGACGCTCAAGATCACGCGAAGGTCTTGGCGTACTCGTCGATGATCGACTTCACCTTGGCGGCGGTCGCGTCGTCGAGATCGCGCTTGTCGCGGATCGTGTTGAGCACGTCCTCGTACTTGGTCCGGAACAGCGACAGGAGGCCCTGCTCGAAGGACTTCACGCTCGCCACCGGCAGCGGGTCGAGATAGCCGTTGACGCCGGCATAGATGACGACGACCTGCTCCTCCATCTTCAGCGGCGAGAACTGCGCCTGCTTGAGGAGCTCGGTGAGCCGCGAGCCGCGATTGAGCAGGCGCTGCGTCGTCGCGTCGAGGTCGGAGCCGAACTGCGCGAAAGCCGCCATCTCGCGATACTGAGCGAGCTCGCCCTTGATCTTGCCGGCGACCTTCTTCATCGCCTTGGTCTGGGCCGAGGAGCCGACGCGCGACACCGACAGGCCGACGTTCACGGCGGGACGAATGCCCTGGTAGAACAGGTCGGTCTCCAGGAAGATCTGGCCGTCCGTGATCGAGATGACGTTGGTCGGGATGTAGGCCGACACGTCGTTGGCCTGCGTCTCGATGACCGGGAGCGCGGTGAGCGAGCCCGAGCCGTTCTCGTCGTTCATCTTCGCGGCGCGCTCGAGCAGGCGCGAGTGGAGATAGAACACGTCGCCCGGATACGCCTCGCGACCGGGCGGACGGCGCAGCAGCAGCGACATCTGGCGATAGGCGACCGCCTGCTTGGACAGGTCGTCGTAGAAGATCACGGCGTGCATGCCGTTGTCGCGGAAGTACTCGCCCATGGTGCAGCCGGCGAACGGCGCCAGGTACTGCATCGGGGCCGGATCGGAGGCCGTGGCGGCGACGACGATCGAGTATTCGAGCGCGCCGTTCTCTTCCAGCGCCTTCACGAACTGCGCGACGGTCGAGCGCTTCTGGCCCACCGCGACATAGACGCAGTAGAGCTTGATCTTCTCGTCGCCGGTCGCGTTGAGCGGCTTCTGGTTCAGGATGGTGTCGAGGACGATCGCGGTCTTGCCGGTCTGGCGGTCGCCGATGACCAGCTCGCGCTGGCCGCGGCCGATCGGGATCAGCGCGTCGATGGCCTTGAGGCCGGTCGCCATCGGCTCGTGCACGGACTTGCGCGGAATGATGCCGGGCGCCTTCACGTCGACGCGGCGGCGCTCGGTCGCCTCGATCGGGCCCTTGCCGTCGATCGGGTTGCCGAGCGCGTCGACGACGCGGCCGAGCAGGCCCTTGCCGACCGGCACGTCCACGATGGCGCGGGTGCGCTTGACGGTCTGGCCTTCCTTGATCTCGCGGTCGTTGCCGAAGATCACGATGCCGACATTGTCGATCTCGAGGTTCAGGGCCATGCCCCGCACGCCGTTCTCGAACTCGACCATCTCGCCGGCCTGGACGTTGTCGAGGCCGTAGACGCGGGCGATGCCGTCGCCGACGGAGAGGACCTGGCCGACTTCGGAGACCTCGGCTTCCTGGCCGAAGGTCTTGATCTGCTCCTTGAGGATCGCAGAAATCTCTGCGGCGCGGATGTCCATCAGCCGACCTCTTTCATCGCGTGCTTGATTGCATTCAGCTTGGTCCGGAGCGAGCCGTCGACCATCCGGCTGCCGACCTTCACCACGAGCCCGCCGATGATGGCGGGATCGACCTGCACTTCAATCTTGACGTTCTTGCCCGTGACGGCGTCGAGCGCCTTCTTGATCTCCGCCTTGTGAGCGTCGGCGAGCGGCTCGGCGACCGTCACGGTCGCCGTCACCTCGCCGCGGTGGCGGGCGAGCAGCTCGCGGAAGTCGCGGATCATGTCGCGCACGCCGAACAGGCGACGATTGTGGGCGACGAGGCGCAGGAAGTTCGCCGCCGTGCCGCCGATCTTGGCCTTGGCGAGCACCGCCGTCACGGCCCGGGTCTGCTCCTCGGCCGTGAAGGCCGGGCTGCGGACCAGACGCAGGAGATCGGGGCTGCCGTCGAGCAGCCGCTCGAAGCTGTCGAGATCGCGGCTCACCGCATCGAGCGTGCCCGTCTCGGAGGCGAGGTCGAACAGGGCGGTCGCGTAACGCCCTGCCATTCCGGCCACGATCGGATCGTCTGCTGCCACGGCGCTCTCTTTCGGCGTTCAGGCATCCAGGATCCCGCCGCGCCCTCCGCGGAAAGCGCGCAAGCCCCTGGAATGTCAGCGGGACCAGGATTGATTGGGGCGTCCGGAGCGGCCCACGCCCCGTTGAAAAACCGCCGGTTTGCTAACACAGGCCTGGGGGCGGTGCAATACGGCGAACGGCCCGCGAGACCGGCCGAACCGCGCGCCCGAACGACCGCCGCGACGGCGGTCGCGGACTCCGTCGCGACACCGCCGGCGCGGCAGCGACCGGGCCGGCGAGACGCCGCCCCGGTTCCCTGCCCGCACCTTATCCTATATGGAGGCGGCGCGACGCCGCGAGCGCCGCCCGCGCGTCCCTGCTGATCATGTCACCGGTCCCGTCCTCCCCGCCTCCGCTGTTCGTCGATCTCACCACGGCCTTCCAAGAGCGCGGCCGCATCGCCCACGGCACCGTGCGGGTCGAGCGCGAGCTGGTCGGCGCGCTCGCCGAGCGGGCGATCGCCGGCCGCGACGATCTCCGCTTCTGCCGCTTCGATCGGGCCGCCCACCGCTTCGTCGCGCTGACCGCCGCCGAGGCGCTCGCCGCGGTCCGCGCCCCGACCGAGCCGGAGCGCCGCCGGGCGCCGCGCCCGGCCTGGCGGTCGCATCCGCTGATGCAGCTCGGCCGGCGGCTCGAGCGGTTCGTGCGGACCGCGATCCGCGACCGCTTCCGCCGCCGACGCCGCGCCGTGGTCGAGGCCGTGGTGGCCCCGATCGGCGGGGCGGCTGAGATTTTTCCGGAGGGCGCCTGGCTGCTGCTGCCCGGCGAGCTGCAGCGGCACGACTTCGCCCACCTGATCGACCTGCGCCGCCGGCGCGGGTTGCGGCTCGCCATGCTGTTCTACGACCTGCTCGGCACCCTGCCGCCGGGCGATCCGCGCGCCGCCGACCCGGACGCCGCCGACATTCCGTCGAGCGAGTTCATCCTGCGCCATGCCGCGCTCGTCCTGTCGATCTCGCGGTTCAGCGCCGACGCGCTGGTCGCGCACGCGGGCGCGCGCGGCACCGCGCTGCCGCCCCTATCGGTGATCCGGCTCGGCCACCGCCTCGCCCCGGCCGCGCCCGACCTGCCGTCGGTCGACGGCCTGCCCCCGGGCGGCTTCGTCCTCACCGTCGGCGACGTGACGGGGCGCAAGAACCAGCGCCTGCTCACCGACATCTGGGGCGACCTGGCGCGGGCGCGCGGCGGGCGGGTGCCGCCGCTGGTGATCGCCGGCCGGATCGGCCACGACGGCGCGCCCCTCGTCGCCGCCGTGACGGCCGATCGCGACGCCGCGCCGGTGGTCCGCTTCCTCAGCAATGTCGACGACGGCCAGCTCCGCTGGCTCTACGCCAACTGCCGGTTCACGGTGTTCCCGTCCTTGTCCGAGGGCTTCGGCCTGCCGGTGGTCGAGAGCCTGGCGCTCGGCAAGGCCTGCATCGCCTCGACGAGGACGGCGATTCCGGAGGCGAGCCAAGGCGCCGCCCTGCATCTCGACCCGGCCGATACGACGGCCTGGCGGCATGCGATCGAGACGCTGCTCGACGACGACGCGGCGCGGGCGCGGGCCGAAGCGGCGATCACGGAAAAATTCCGCCTGGTCGGCTGGGACGACACCGCCGCCGACGTCCTCGCCGCCACTGACGCGGCACGGTCGGCGAACCACCCGCCGCCCTGATCACGCCTTCCCGAGGCGCGGACGGAGCAGCATCGGGCCGTAGACCGCGCAGAAGCCCCAGAACGCCACGACCCAGGCGAGCGCCGCGGCCCACAGGAGCGGAGTCGCCAGCTCGGGAACCAGCGCGGCGAGGAGACGCAGGCCGGCCGCGACGACGACCGCGCCATAGACGGCGCGGGTCGACGGCGGCGCCTCGAGGGCGCGGCCGGTGTGGCCACGCGTCGCCCGCGTCATCACGGCGAGCGTCATCACCCCGACGGCGCCGACCGACCAGGCATGGATGCCGGCGGCCTCCGGCACGACGGGCCACAGCGCGGCCGCGGCCAGCAGCAGGAAGCCGAGCGGGATGAAGGCGTAGCCGAGGTGCAGGATCAGCACCAGGGCGTCGCGCCCGGTGCGATCGCCGGCCCAGCGCGCGAGCCGAAGCGCCTGGACGGCCCCGGCGAGCCCGAGCAGCGCCGCCGTGAGCCATCCGGTGGGCGCCACCAGCCAGGCGGCCAGCGCCGGCACCGACACGCCGATCGCCGCCGCGTCGAGCCGCCCGAACGGCGCCGGCAGCCGGCCCGGATTGGCCTTGACCAGCCAGTTGCGGGTGAAGCTCGGGACGATGCGGCCGCCGATCAGCACGATCAGCATGACGATCGCGGCGAGCGCCAGCCGCCGGCCGAGCACGGCCTCGCCGCGGACATGCGCCTCGACATGGACGACGACGTCGGCGGCGGCGAACACGCCGACGATGACGAGGACGCGGAGGTTGCGCCAGTTCCTGCCGGCGATCACCTCGCGGCCGGCCGCGGCGAGCACCAGCAGCAGGAACGCGACGTCGATCACGGCTACGGCCACCCAGCCGAGCGCCCCGCCGAACGAGACGGCGACCCGGCCGGCGAGCCAAGCCAGCACCAGCACCAGCAGCGGCGTCCCGGCGAGCGGCAGCCGGCCGGTCCAGTTGGGGATGGCGGTCAGCAGGAACCCCGTCACCACCGCGGCGACATAGCCGAACAGCAGCTCGTGGGCGTGCCAGTCGACCGGCGCGAACACCGTGTCGATGGCGATGCGGCCCTCGTAGACCGGCATCCACACGAGCACGGCGAGGCCGGCGAACAGCGCGCCGGCGAGGAAGAACGGACGAAAGCCGTAGCTCAGCAGGGCCGGGCCGGAATAGGGAGCGACGCGCGGGACGGGGGTCATGCGACCTCCAGGCAGGAGGGGATCACGATCGGAACCGGGCGAACCCCGCCCGGTTCCTCGTTCACCCATGCGCCGTCCGCGACCGCGGCGGAACCAGCGTCTTTAGAGCCGCTTGATTTTCGTCAAGCTTCTGGTCTTTTGCTGGTCGGCCCCTCGTCTTGTGGCCGGATCCCGCAGCCGGCCGGCTCGTCGGATCGTCCGTTTGGAACCAAGAGGGAAGAAGGCACGATGATCACCAAAGCGTTCGTTATCGCATTCGCCTTGGCGGCCACCACCGGGATCGCCGCCGCCCAGGACGTCGCGGCCGGCGCCGTGTCGTTCCGCAAGTGCACGCCCTGCCACAACATCGGCGAAGGCGCGACCAACAAGGTCGGCCCGGTGCTCAACGGCCTCGAGGGCCGCAAGAGCGGGCAGATCCCGGGCTTCAACTACTCCGAGGCCAACAAGAACTCGGGTCTCACCTGGGACAAGGCGACGTTCAAGTCCTACATCGCCGATCCGCGCGCCAAGATCCCGGGCACCAAGATGGTCTTCGCCGGCATCAAGAACGACAAGGAGCAGGACGATCTCTGGGCGTTCCTGATCCAGTACGGCCCGGACGGAAAGAAGAAGTAGTCGATCGACCACGCCTGCTTCGGTCAATCGTCCCGATTGAATCGTGTCATCGCGCGCCGTGGCTCCGCCCCGGCGCGCTTTATTTTTGTCAGGCAGCCCGGACGGGCCGACCCACCCGGTCGGATGATCCCCCCGGACCGGTCCGACGGCGAGGGGCCGTGCGGCACGCAGAGCGCCGAGCTCGACAGGATCGTCCGAATCTTCCGCTGTAATTTTAAGAAATACTTCGTGATGCAGCGCGGGATCGCTGCCATCTTGTGCGCACATTTTCCCGATTAAAGGCGAGTCTTCACGCAACAACATGGGGACTATACAGCGCATGGCGATGAACTTTGTACGGTGTCTCGCAGTATTGATCGCACTATTCGCTGTCGTGAATTTTTCGACTCGCGCCGAGGCCTTCACCCAATCGGGCATTGCTTCGGTCTATTCGGGCGGCAGGACCGCCAATGGCGAGCGCGCGCATGCCGGAGGCATGACGGCCGCCCACAAGCATCTCCCCTTCGGGACGCGGGTGCTGGTCACCCACCGCCGGACCGGCAAGTCGGTGGTCGTCCGCATCAACGACCGCGGCCCGTTCGTGCGCGGCCGAGTGATCGACCTGACGCCCGCCGCGGCGCGATCGATCGGCCTGGGTTACGGCCTCGCGCCGGTGTCGATCGCGGTGCTCGGCCGCAACTGATACGTCGCCGGGCCGATCCGCATCGAGGGGCGCCGCGCCGCGGCGCCCCTTTTTTGTTGCGCCCGCGGCATCGCGTCGCTGCGCCGCACCCGCAGGCGGGGATCGGATCGGCACGATCGTCGGGCGGGGCGCCGACCGCGCTGCGGCGACACGGCCGCGCAGCCGCGAAGAGACCTTTGCGCCGCGGACCGATAGTGTGCGACAAAGGAGTCCGGGTGCACGCGCCGCCGACTCTCGGGTGCAGCGCATCCATGGCGACTGCGCGAGAGGGGGCCGACCCGATGCTTCGATCCGCGATGCTTCGATCGTCCAGAGAGTCGCGGCCGCCCGCGCCCGGCCCCTCGCCCGGCCCCTGCCGGAGCCCCGCTCACGCCCTCGTCCGACCGCGCCTGCTGCCGTCGCGCCCCGCGTGACGGTCGCCGACGGCCGGATCGACCGTTTCCCAAGCCCATTCCTCGCGGAGCTGCAATGATCGAGGTCGCGCGCTATCTGTCCGTCAACCGCATCGCCTACTTCTCGATGGAGGTCGGGATCCGGCAGGAGATGCACACCTACTCGGGCGGCCTCGGGCTGCTCGCCGGCGACGCGGCGCGCTCCGCCGCCGACCTCGACCTGCCGATGGTGTTCGTGACACTGGCCTCGCGCGAGGGCTCGATCAAGCAGGAGATCGACGCCGAGGGCCACCAGATCGACGGCCCCGATCCGTGGAACCCGGAGGACTGGGCGACCCCGATCGGCGCCATGGTGGCGGTCGAGATCGAGGGCCGGCAGGTGTGGATCCGGCCCTGGCTCTACGACCTGAAGTCGCCGCGCGGCTTCCAGATCCCGGTGCTGCTCCTCGACACCAACGTGCCGGAGAACGAGCCGCGCGACCGCATCATCACCAACCGGCTGTATTTCGGCGACGAGAAGGACCGCATCAAGCAGGAGGTGGTGCTCGGCATCGGCGGCGTGCGGGTGTTGCGCGCGCTCGGCTTCACCATCGACACCTATCATCTCAACGAGGGCCACGCGGCGTTCCTGTCGCTCGCTTTGCTCGACCAGCACCGCATCAACCGCATCCCCGGGATCCCGGAGCCGTTCAGCTACGACGTCCACGCGGTGCGCGAGAAGTGCGTGTTCACCACCCACACGCCGGTCGAGGCGGGGCACGACCGTTTCTCCTACGAGGACGTGCGGTCGATCGTCGGCGACCTGATCGAGTTCGACCAGCTCAAGCTGCTCGCCGGTCCGGACCATCTCAACATGTCGCAGCTCGCGCTCAACCTGTCGCGCTACGCCAACGGCGTCGCCCGGCGGCACGCCGAGACGGCGCAGAAGATGTTCCCGGCCTACAAGATCCGCACCGTCACCAACGGCGCGCACGTGCCGATGTGGATGCATCCGGCGATCGCCGACCTGTTCAAGACGATCGCGCCGCACTGGGCCTACGAGCTCGAGGATCTGCTGAAAGCGGACCAGGTGCCGCCCGATGCCCTGTGGGACGCCCACCAGCGCGCCAAGCGCGAGCTGATCGCCTATGTGAAGGCGACCACCGGGGTCGAGATGGATCCCGACGTGCCGCTGATCGGCTTCGCCCGCCGGATGACCGGCTACAAGCGACCCGACCTCCTGTTCCACGACGTGGAACGGCTCCAGGCGATCGCGGGCGGGCGCCGGTTCCAGGTGGTGATGGCCGGCAAGGCCCATCCGCGCGACTTCGAGGGCAAGGCGCGCATCCGGGCGATCCACCAGCACATGAGATCGATCAAAGACATCCCGATGGCGTTTCTGCCAAACTACAGCATCGCCATCGCCATGAAGCTCGTCTCCGGCTGCGACGTATGGCTGAACAATCCGGTGCCCCCGCTCGAGGCTTCGGGGACGAGCGGCATGAAGGCGGCGTTCAACGGCGTCCTGAACTTCAGCGTGCTGGACGGATGGTGGCTCGAGGGCTGGGAGGAAGGCGTGACCGGCTGGGCGATCGGCAGCGACGGCAGCGACCCGTCGCCCGAGGCGCACGCCGCCGCCATGTACGACAAGCTCGAGTCGACCGTGCTGCCGCTCTATCACGACGATCGGGCGCGGTGGATCTGGATGATGCAGCAGACCATCGCCAAGATCGGCGCGGTGTTCAACTCGGCCCGCATGATGCGGCGCTACGCGACGGAGGCCTATCTGCGCTCCTAGTCGACGGATGCGCCGTCGCCGGCCCTGCCGGCGCCGGCGACGCGACACCGGAGGCGCCGCGCAGGCCGGACCTGCGCGGGCGACCCGGCCGGGAGATTTCGACGATGCGTTTCGCAACCTGAACGAGGCAATTCCGTGCCGATTGTACATTCCACGCCGGGGCCGCTCGCCCGTTCCGCCATGGCCTATGTGCTGGCCGGCGGCCGCGGCAGCCGGCTGCACGAGCTGTGCGACAACCGCGCCAAGCCGGCGGTCTATTTCGGCGGCAAGTCCCGGATCATCGACTTCACGCTGTCCAACGCCCTCAACTCGGGCATCCGCCGCATCGCGGTGGCGACCCAGTACAAGGCGCACAGCCTGATCCGCCACATGCAGCGCGGCTGGAACTTCTTCCGCCCCGAGCGGAACGAGAGCTTCGACATCCTGCCGGCGAGCCAGCGCATCGCCGGCGCGAGCTGGTATGCCGGCACGGCCGATGCCGTCTACCAGAACCTCGACATCATCGAGAGCTACAATCCCGAGTTCATCGTCCTACTCGCCGGCGACCACATCTACAAGATGGACTACGAGCCGATGCTCCAGCAGCACGTGGAGCAGAAGGCCGACATCACCATCGCGACCATCGAGGTGCCGCTCAAACAGGCGATCCATTTCGGCGTCGTGCATGTCGACGAGAACGACGTCGTCGTCGACTTCGTCGAGAAACCGCCGAAGCCGCCGCACATGCCGGGCAACCCGGATCTGGCGCTCGCCAGCATGGGCATCTACGTCTTCAACACCAAGTTCCTGATCGACCAGGTGCGCCGCGACGCCCAGGACCCGCACTCGACGCACGACTTCGGCAAGGACATTGTCCCGTATCTGGTCAAGTACGGGAAGGCGGTGGCGCATCCGTTCTCGCGCTCCTGCGTGCGCTCGCGCGAGGAGGCCGCCGTCTACTGGCGCGACGTCGGCACCATCGGGGCCTACTGGGAGGCCAATATCGACCTCACCGCCGTGGTGCCGCAGCTCGACCTGTTCGACCACAACTGGCCGATCTGGACCTATGCCGAGATCACCCCGCCCGCCAAGTTCGTCCACGACGAGCAGGGCCGCCGCGGCACCGCGATCGCCTCGCTGGTCGCCGGCGGCTGCATCGTCTCCGGCGCCTCGATCCGCCGCTCGTTGGTCGGCACCGGGGCGCGCGTGCACTCCTACGCCTTCGTCGAGAACTCGGTGATCCTGCCGCAGGTCGACATCGGACGCGGCGCGCGGCTGCGCAACGTGGTGATCGACAAGGGCACCGTGATCCCGCCGAAGCTCGTGGTCGGCGAGGATCCGGACGTCGACGCCGACAGGTTCCGCCGCACCGAGGACGGGATCTGTCTGATCACCCAGCAGATGATCGATCGGTTGTGATCGCAGCGACGCCGATCCACGTCCTGTCCGTCGTCTCCGAGATTTTCCCTTTCGTGAAGACCGGGGGTCTCGCGGACGTCGCCGGCGCGCTGCCGGCGGCGCTCGCCCCCGAGAGCGTCCGCACCGTCACGCTGATCCCCGGCTATCCGGACGTGATGGCGGCGCTGCGCGACGCGAGCCCGATCCTCGCCGTCGACGACCTGTTCGGCGGCCCGGCCCGCCTCCTCCACGGCCGCGCCAAGCACCTCGAGCTGATCGTCATCGACGCGCCGCATCTCTACGACCGGCCCGGCAACCCCTACGTCTCGGCGGACGGCCGCGACTGGCCCGACAACGCGATCCGGTTCGGGGCGCTCGGCCTGATGGCGGCGCGGCTCGGCGCCGGCGAGGTGCCGGCCTTCCGGCCCGACGTGCTGCACGCCCACGACTGGCAGGCCGGGCTCTCGGCCGCCTATCTGCGCTACCGGTTCGAGCGCCGGCCCCGCACCGTGATGACGGTGCACAACCTCGCCTTCCAGGGCCTGTTCCCGGCCTCGCTCCTGTCCGCCCTGGCGCTGCCGCCGGCGGCGTTCTCGATCAACGGGGTCGAGTTCCACGGCGAGATCGGATTCCTGAAAGCCGGGCTGGCGCTCTCCGACTGGATCACCACGGTGTCGCCGACCTACGCGGCCGAGATCCGCACCCGCGAGTTCGGCATGGGTCTCGACGGGCTCCTGCGCGGCCGCACCGAGCGGCTCTCCGGCATCCTCAACGGCATCGACGACACGGTGTGGAACCCGGCCCGCGATCCGCTGATCGCCGCCAATTTCGACGCCCGCCGCATCGCCCCGCGCATCGCCAACAAGGCGGTGCTGAAGAAGCGCATGGGGCTCGCCACCGACGACGCGCTCTTGTTCGGCGTGGTCAGCCGGCTGACCTGGCAGAAGGGCCTCGACATGCTGGTCGAGGTGCTGCCGACCCTGCTCGCCACCGGCTCGCAGCTCGTCGTGCTCGGCTCCGGCGAGCGCAACCTGCAGCAGGCGTTCCTCGACGCCGCCCGCATCCATCCCGGCCGCGTCGCCTGCGTGATCGGCTACGACGAGGAGCTCGCCCATCTGATCCAGGCCGGCGCGGACGCCCTCCTGATGCCGTCGCGCTACGAGCCGTGCGGCCTGTCGCAGATGTGCGCGCTGCGCTACGGCACCGTGCCGGTGGTCAGCCATGTCGGCGGGCTCGCCGACACGGTGATCGACTGCAACGACATGGCGATCGCCGAAGGCGTCGGCACCGGCATCCAGTTCCGTCCGACCATCGGCATGCTGGAGGCGGCGGTCCTGCGCGCCACCGCGCTCTGGCGCAACGGCAAGGTCTGGCGCCGCGTCCAGCGCAACGCCATGCGGGCCGACGTCTCCTGGCGTCGCTCCGCCCGCCGCTACGCCACCCTCTACCGCACCCTGATGGCCGAGCGGCGAAAGTAGGCCGCACGACATCCGCTGGACCTACAGCCGCCTCGGGTCGCGAGGTCGACGGCGGCTGCCCGCCGTTCCGCCACCCTCTACCGGGGCCTGATGGCCGAGCGGCGACGGTAGGCGCCTTGCCCCGCCGGGAGCGCATGGGCGCCGTGCCGGAGCGGCCATGCGCAGACGCTTCACACTCGGGCAATGGTTCTGGCGTATAAGCGGACAGCCTGGACTGAGCACACGACGTCGACTGGTTTTCGCGATCCGATCCCCGCACGCGCTCGAAGAGGTCGGCCATGGGGGCCGATGCCGACAGGCGCGCCACGGGATCCCGTCCGATGCAAGACCTCGGCCTCACCCTCTTCAATGTCGTCGCCTCCAACCCGCTGCCCGCCGGCGCGGTCCTCGGCTCCTCCCTGCTGACGCTGCTCGCCTTCGTCTATCCGCGGTCGGGACTGAACTGAGGGCGCCGCTCGTCGCCGCTGTTCTCTTATTGTTCTTGCCGCACGACCTTGCCCCTGCTACCCTGGCGCGCAATCCGGGTTCTGGGGCGGCGGCATGGTGCAGCGGGTGACGACCGTGGCGTTCGAGGGCATCGAGGCGCGCGCCGTCGACGTCCAGGTCCAGGTCGCGCCCGGCTTGCCGGCCTTCAACGTCGTGGGCCTGCCCGACAAGGCCGTCTCCGAGGCGCGTGAAAGGGTGCGGGCGGCGCTGGTCGCGTCCGGGCTGGCGCTGCCGGCGCGGCGCATCACCGTCAACCTCGCCCCGGCCGACCTGCCCAAGGAGGGCAGCCATTACGATCTTCCCATCGCGCTCGGCCTGATGGGCGCCATCGGGGCGATCCCCCCGGACGCGCTCGACGGCTGCACGGTCTTGGGCGAGCTCGGGCTCGACGGCTCGATCGCCCCGGTCGCCGGCGTGCTGCCGACCGCGATCGCCGCCAACGCGCGCGGCGACGCGCTGATCTGCCCGGCCGCCTGCGGCCCGGAGGCCGCCTGGGCGAGCCCCGACATGGCGATCGTCGCGGCCGGCTCGCTGATCCAATTGGCCAATCACTTCAAGGGCACGCAGGTGCTGTCGCGGCCGCAGCCGCGGATCCGCGCGGCGTCGGGCGCGCTGCCCGACCTCGCCGACATCAAGGGCCAGGAGAGCGCCAAGCGGGCCCTGGAGATCGCTGCGGCCGGCGGCCACAACATGCTGATGATCGGCCCGCCGGGCGCCGGCAAGTCGATGCTGGCGGCGCGGCTGCCGTCGATCCTGCCGCCGCTGTCGCCGGTCGAGCTCCTGGAGGTGTCGATGATCGCGTCCGTCGCGGGCGAGATCCGCGACGGGGCGTTGAGCGACCGGCGGCCGTTCCGCAGCCCGCACCACTCCGCCTCGATGCCGGCCCTGGTCGGCGGCGGCCTGAAGGCGCGGCCCGGCGAGATCTCGCTCGCCCACAACGGCGTCCTGTTCCTCGACGAGCTGCCGGAATTCGAGCCGCGGGTGCTCGAGTCGCTGCGCCAGCCGCTGGAGACCGGCGAGGTGGCGATCGCCCGGGTCAACCACCGGGTCACCTACCCGGCCCGCTTCATGCTGGTCGCCGCCATGAACCCGTGCAAGTGCGGCCGCGCCAGCGAGCCCGGCTTCGCCTGCCGGCGCGGCCCGATCGCCCGCTGCACGGCCGAGTATCAGGGCCGCCTCTCCGGGCCGCTGCTCGACCGCATCGACCTGCATGTCGACATCGCCGCGGTGAGCGCCGCCGACCTCGTGCTGCCGCCGGCCGCCGAGGGCAGCGCCGCGGTCGCGGCCCGGGTGGCGCAGGCGCGCGACCTGCAGGCGCGCCGCTACGAGGCGCTCGGCTTCCCGCATGTGCGCACCAATGCGCAGGCGCAGGGCGGCCTCCTGGAGGAGGTCGCGACCCCCGACAAGGCCGGGCTCGCCCTGATCCGCGAGGCCGCCGACGCGATGCGGCTCTCGGCCCGCGGCTATCACCGGGTGCTGCGGGTCGCCCGCACGCTCGCCGACCTCGCCGGAGCCGAGCGGGTCGGCCGCGTCCATGTCGCCGAGGCGCTCGCCTACCGGACCCGCCTCGACGAGGTGCGCCGCGCCGCCTGACGCGCGGGATGACGCGACCGTGGGGTGATCACCGCCCCCGCGCGGGGCTGCGCGCGCGACTGCGGCCGAGCGGCCTGCGACGGAGACGTCGCTCGGCCCGGCGCACTAATCGCCCGATTCGACTAGGTCGACTCCTCACCCGTTCGGGCTGCAACAGGCGTATTGACCGCCATCCCTGGTTTAATCGAATCTTTTCGCTTCCCTGCCAGAATGATCGATCGGGGCAGGGACGTCGGGGACGCAGAATGCTGGACCGCAGCGAGCCGAACTCATCGCAGGCCGAGGCCGAGCCGAACGCCGCCGCCGGACCGCCCATACCGTCGCTGCTGGTGATCGACGACGACACCGTCCATCGCATGATCATCGGCCGGGTGGCGCAGCGGGCCGGCTACGAGGTGGTCGAGGCGGCGTCCTACGAGCAGGCCGTCGCGCTGCTGGAGCAGCGCGCCTACACGCTGATCAGCCTCGACCTGACGCTCGGCGGCCACGGCGGCGCCGAGGTGCTGCACGCCGTCGCCGCCATGGACCTGAAGACCCCGATCGTCATCGTGTCGAGCTCCAACGAGACGATCCGGCGCGAGACCGCCGCGATGGCGAACCTGCTCAGCCTCAACGTCTGCCGCACGCTGCCGAAGCCCGTCGATCTGGCCCAGCTCCGTGCGCTCCTCGTGGAGATCCGCCAGCGCGACGCCGTCGGCCTCGGGCCGGCCGGCTGGTCGGCGTGAGCGCGCCGAACCAGAGCTCGAGCGATCGGAGCGGCCGGGCCGCGACGCGCGGCGGCGGCCCGATCAGGATCTCGCGTCCCTATGCCGGCCTGATCGCCGGCGCCGTGTTCATGATCGCGACCATCGCCGGCATGAACGCGCTGGTGCTCGGCAATCTGCGCGAGAGCGCGCTGGCCGCCGCCGAGCAGTCGCTCGCCCAGCGCAGCGCCATCATGGCCGAGCAGGCCGACCGCGCGCTGCAGTCGGTCGACCTGATCCTCAGCGCGCTGCTCGAGCACGTCCCCGACGCGGTGTCGAACGACCGGGCCGAGTTCGTCCGGCGCCTGTCCGGCCTGCAGACCCACGCGGTGCTGCGCGACAAGGCGACGGTGGTGCCGCAGCTCGAGGCGCTGTCGCTGTTCGACAGCGGCGGAACCCTGGTGAGCTTCTCGCGCTTCTGGCCGACTCCGGCCGTGTCGATCGCCGACCGCGCGCACTTCCTGCGTCTGCAGACCGAGCGCCTCTCGCACTCGATCGTCGGCGCCCCGGTGCGGAGCCGCGTCACCGGCGATTGGCTGGTCGGCCTGCACCGCCGGCTCGACGCCTACGACGGCAGCTTCATGGGCATCATGTCGGCGTCCCTGTCGCTCGACCATTTCGAGTCGCTCTATCGCGCCGTGTCGCTCTCGGAGCACGACTCGATGTCGTTGATGACTCGCGAGGGCGTGCTGCTGATGCGGCATCCGCGCGTGCCGCTGATCGGCAAGACCTTCGCGATCCGCGACGGCGGCGAGCGGGCCTACACGGAGCGGCTCGTCAGTCCGCTCGACGGACAGGAGCGGGTCGTCGCGGTGCGGCCGCTGAAGAGCTATCCGCTGGTGATGGTCGCGACCACCACCAAGGCCCACGCGCTCGCCGCCTGGCACGCCGTGGTGCGGCTGTCGGTGTTCCTCTCGGTGATCGGCGCCGTGATCGTCGTCGTCGCGGCGCTGTCGATCGCGCTGTGGTGGAGCGAGCAGACGCGCGCCGTGAAGGCCCGCACCGACCACATGGCGGCCGAGAATGCCCGCGCTCGCGCCGAGGCCGAGCTGATGCGCGAGCGCGAGAAAACGGCCGAGGCGGCGAACCGGGCGAAGTCGGAATTCCTGGCCACCATGAGCCACGAGATCCGCACGCCCATGAACGCCCTGCTGGGGCTCGCCACGACCCTCATGGAGAGCGACCTCGACGCCGAGCAGCGCGTCTGCGTCACCGCGCTGCACGACGCCGGCGACAATCTCCTGCGCATCCTCAACGACATCCTCGACTTCTCCAAGCTCGAGGCCGGCAAGCTGGAGTTCGAGGCGATTCCGTTCTCGCCGGCCGCCCTGGTCGACAACGCGGTCAGCATCGTCGGCAAGCGCGCCGCCGACCGCGGGCTCGTGATTCACACCGCGATCGCGCCCGACCTGCCGGCGGCGCTGATCGGCGACGCCGGGCGTCTCCGCCAGGTTCTGCTGAACCTGTTGTCCAATGCCGTGAAGTTCACGTGCCGGGGCGAGATCCGCGTCGCCGTGCGCCGCCTCGCCTGCGACGCCGACCGGTGCGAGGTCGAGTGGATCGTCGCCGACACCGGCATGGGCATCGCGGCCGACCGCATCCCGATCCTGTTCAACAAGTTCACCCAGGCCGATCCGTCGATCAACCGCCGCTTCGGCGGCACCGGGCTCGGGCTCGCGATCTGCAAGCACATCGTCGACCAGATGGGCGGAACCATCGGGGTCGAGTCGACCGAGGGTGTCGGCACCACGTTCCGGGTCCGCCTGGCGCTCGCCTGGTCCGACACCTTCGTCGGCGAGCCGCGCGGCGACGATGCCGGCGTGGTCGACGCCTTCCGGACCCGCCTCGCCGGGCTCGGGCGGCCGCTGCGCCTGCTGATCGCCGAGGACAACCCGACCAACCAGCTCGTCGCCGTGAAGATGCTCAAGGAGTTCGGCATCGTGCCGCGGCTCGTCGCCGACGGCGCCGAGGCGGTGGCGGCTGTGGCGGAGACCCGCTTCGACGTCGTGCTGATGGACGTGCGAATGCCGCAGATGGACGGTCTCGAGGCGACGCGGACGATCAGGGCGCGGGGCGGCCCGAACGACGCCGTGCCGATCGTCGCCATCACGGCCAACGCCTATCCCGAGGACATCAAGATCTGTCGCGCCACCGGCATGACGGGCTTCGTCGCCAAGCCGCTGCGCAAGCAGGCCTTGATCGAGGAGCTGCTCGCCGTCGTCGACCATCTGGAGGCCGAGCCTCGAGGACGGACCGAGCCGCGGGGGGCCGGCGCCGCGGTTCCGCTGCCGACGGCGCCCTCGACGGTCGCCGGTCCGGGCGGCGGCCCGGCCCGCGCGACGGCCGGCGCGATGCGCGGCCACGATCCCGAGCAGGCGATCGACCGCGACATGCTCGCCATGCTGGCCGAGGAGATCGGCGAGGATGGCCTTTCACTTGCCGTCCAGGTGTTTCTGCGCGAGTCGGATGCCCGGCTCGCGCGGATGAGCGACCTGTGCCCCGAGCTCGCCCGCGACACCATCGGGGTCGAGGCGCACACGCTCAAGGGTGCGGCCGCCACCCTGGGCGCCGTGGTGCTGGCGGCGCTGGCGGCCGAGCTCGAGGCGGCCGCCGCGACCATCACGACGGAGGACTACCGGGTCCAGGTCGCCCGGCTCGACGCCGCGCTCGCGCACGCCCGTACGCATCTGGTCGCCCTCGCCGCGGCGGCCTGACGGCGCGCCGTTTCGCCGGGGTCGCCGGGGCCGGTCGGCCGCGACAAGAGTTAGGCAACATTCCGGTGCTATCCCGAAGGACGGCCGCAGCCGGGATTCGGCCCGCCGCGCGCCGCCGTGACGGCGCGAGGCGCGCCAGGGGCGAAAGGCGCGCAGGCGCGCCAGGAGCGAAGGCGCGGATGAACGACTGGCTCGAACGATCCGCCCGCCCCGCCGCCGTGATGCTCGGCGCGATGTCGATCCTGCTCGGCCTTCTGCTCGGCGTCCTTCTGATGCGGACCGAGGCGGCCGCGACGGCGCGCCTCTTCGTCGGCATCGCCATCGCAGCGGCGATCATCGCCGCCGCGGCCCTGGCCCTGCTTCTGCACGACAATCGGCGGCTGCGCCGCGACCTCGACCGGCGCGACGCACGGATCGAGGCGCTTGCCGACCGCGAATGGGAGCTGACCGACGCCGAGGAGCAGGCGCGTGCCGAGCTGATCGCCGTGCGCCAAGAAGCCGAGGCCGCCGGCCGCGCCAAGAACCGCTTTCTCGCCACCGTCTCGCACGAGATCCGCACGCCGCTGAACGGCATTCTGGGGATGTCCGAGCTGTTGCTCGACACGCCGCTCACGCCGGCTCAAGCCACCTATGCGGAGGCGGTGCGCACCTCCGGCCGCGCCCTCCTGACCCTGATCGAGGACATTCTCGACTTCGCCAAGATCGAGTCGGGCCGCATCACCGTGACGGCGCGGCCGTTCGGTCTTGCCGCCATGGTCGAGTCGGTGGTCGAGCTGCTCGCCCCGCGCGCCCACGAGAAGAACATCGAGATCGCCGCCTTCGTGGATCCGGCGTTGGCGGCCGAGGTGGTCGGCGACGACGCGCGGCTGCGCCAGGTGCTGCTCAACCTCGTCGGCAACGCCGTGAAGTTCACGCCGGCCGGCAGCGTCACGGTGACGGCCGCGCCGGGACCGCGGGCCGGGACCGTGATCATCGCCGTGCAGGACACCGGCATCGGCATCGCCCCGGACGCGCAGGAGCGCATTTTCGGGGAGTTCGAGCAGGCCGAGGACGGCGCCGACCGCCGCTTCGGCGGCACCGGGCTCGGCCTCGCCATCACGCGCCGAATCGTGGCGCGGCTCGACGGCACCATCACGGTCGACAGCGCGCCCGGCGCCGGCGCGACGTTTCGCGTCACGCTGCCGCTGCCGGCGGCCGACGGCGCCGCACCGACCACCGCGGCGCCCGACCTGTCCGGACGCGGCGTGCTGGTCGTCGCCACTGACCCCTGCGGCGTCGCGGCCCTGGTGCGCCAGCTCGACGCCTGGGGCGCCCGCACCGCCGTGGCCACGCCGGACGCGGCCGCCGACGCCCTGGCCCGCGAGGCCTGCGACACCGTGCTGGTCGACCGCAGCATCGGGACGACGGCCGCCGCCGCGCTGGTCCCGGAGCTGCGCGCGGCGTCACGGCGCCTCGTGATGCTGCGTCCCTCGGAGCGCGGCGAGCTGCCGGGCTTCGAGGCCGCCGGCTTCACAGATTATCTGATCAAGCCGGTGCGGGCCGCCTCGCTGGCCGTGCGGCTCGGCGCCGCCGCCGAGCCGGCCCAAGGCGCCGCACCTGTGCCGACGCCCGACGCCCCGTCGGCCGAGGCCGACGCTCATGGATCATCACGGGCCGTGCTGGTCGCCGAGGACAATCCGATCAACGCGCTCCTGGTGCGGGCCCTGTTGGAGCGGCTCGGCCATCGCGTCACCGTCACGTCCGACGGCCTCGCGGCCGTGGCGGCGTGGCAGCAGGCGGCCACCGACGGCAGTCCCTACGACGTGATTCTGATGGACCTGCACATGCCCGGCCTCGACGGCCTCTCGGCGACGCGGCAGATCCGCGCGCACGAAGCCGAGCAAGGCCGTCCCGCAGCCCTGATCGCGGCGCTCACGGCCGACGCCTCGCCGGCCGATCCCGCGGCCTACACGGCCGCCGGGCTCGACGCCGTGCTGGTCAAGCCGCTCGACCGCGATCGGCTGGAGGCGGTCCTCGCCCACGGCCGAACCGGCGCCGTGCTGGCGGCCTGAAACGCCGCCGACGCTGGTCGCCCGAGACGGCGAGACGGCTCTCGCCCGCCCGCTCCGATCGTCGGACCGGTGCTTGGACCGCAGCCCTGCCGCGGCGCGATGCGACCGTGTAGACTCGCGACATCGAAACGCGGCCGCGTCATAAATCCGTGGTCGCCGCGGCTTATGTGACGATGATCGGCCGGGTGCCGCGAATCGCGTCGTTCGCCCGAGTCCGACTGATTGATTTCGGGAGCCGTCGATGCCCGCGTCGTTGCGCGAGACTCCTCCGAAACGCCTGTTCGGCCTGGCCGGCCTGCCGCGCCCCGGCGCCGGCGTCCCCAAGCTCGCCGCGCTGAAGGCCTATGGCGGCCTGCGCGTCTCCGATCCCCGGCTCACCCGCAGCGACGAGACGCTCGGCCGCATCGGCGCGCTCGAGGTCCGGCTCGCCCACCGGGCCGCCGAGATCCGCCGCGCCCAGCGCCTGCGCTTCGACGTGTTCTATCAGGAGATGTCGGCGGTCGCCGACGCCACGACGATGCTGGCGCGGCGCGACGTCGACCCTTACGACGCGCTGTGTGATCATCTCCTGGTGCTCGATCACGACAAGCCGACCCGCCACGGCCCGGCCGTCGTCGGCACCTATCGGCTGCTGCGTCAGGAGATCGCCGAGCGCCGCGGCGGCTTCTACACGGCCGGCGAGTTCGACATCGCGCCGCTGATCGCGCGGCACCGCGGCCTGAAGTTCCTCGAGCTCGGCCGCTCCTGCGTGCTGCCGCCGTATCGCAACAAGCGCACCGTCGAGCTGCTGTGGCACGGCATCTGGACCTATGTGCTGCGGCACAAGGTCGACGTGATGCTCGGTTGCGCCAGCCTGGAGGGCACCGACCCGGACGCGCTGGCGCTGCCGCTGTCGTTCCTGCACCACTACGCCCCGGCCCCGGAGGCGTGGCGAGCCCGCGCGCTGGCGCGCCGCTACGTGCCGCTCGACCGGATGGCGAAGGAGAGCGTCGACCCCAAGGCCGCCCTGCACGCGCTGCCGCCGCTGGTGAAGGGCTATCTGAGAATCGGCGCCGTGATCGGCGACGGCGCCGTGATCGACCGCCAGTTCGGCACGACGGACATTCTCGTGATCCTGCCGGTGAGCCTGATCAACACCCGCTACATCGGCCATTTCGGCGCCAGCGCCGAACGCCACGCGGCGTGAGTTCAGGCGTGAGCTGATTCGATCACAACTCGGTCATTCCGGGGCGCGGCAAAGCCGCGAGCCCGGAATCCAGCACCGACGACCAGCGCTTGTGGCTGGATTCCGGGTCCGGCGCTTCGCGCCGTCCCGGAATGACGCCGCAGAATCACAACCGCCGCAGCGCGACCTCGGCGATGCGGTGCGTCTCGCTCTTCTTCAGGATCAGGTCGGCGCGCTGGCGGGTCGGCAGGATGTTCTCCTGCAGGTTCACCAGATTGATGCGCGTCCAGATGTCGGTCGCCATGGCGACCGCCTCGTCGTCGGTCAGCTGCGAGTAGCGCCGGAAATAGGACTTCGGGTCGCGGAACGCGGTGCCGCGCAGCGCCAAAAACCGCTTCACGTACCAGTGGTGCAGCACGTCCTCGTCGGCGTCGATATAGACCGAGAAGTCGAAGAAGTCCGACACGAACGGGATCGCCTTGCCGTCCTTGGGCGGGCGGCCGGTCTGCAGCACGTTGACGCCCTCGACGATCAGGATGTCGGGGCGGTCGATCTCGATCCACTCGTTGGGCACCACGTCGTAGACGAGATGCGAGTAGACGGGCGCCCGCACCGGTCGGCGGCCCGCCTTGATGTGGGAGAGGAAGCGCAGGAGCGCCGGCAGGTCGTAGCTCTCCGGAAAGCCCTTCTTGTCCATCAGGCCTTCCTGCTGCAGCACCGCGTTGGGGAACAGGAAGCCGTCGGTGGTGACGAGATCGACCTTCGGCACGTTGGTCCAGCGCGCCAGCAGCGCCTGCAGGACGCGCGCCGTCGTCGACTTGCCGGCCGCCACCGACCCGGCGACGCCGATCACGTAGGGCACCTTGGCGTCGCCCGTGTTAAGGAAGCGCTGCTGCGCCCGGAACAGCTTCTGGGTCGCGGCGACATAGAGGGACAGGAGGCGCGAGAGCGGGAGATAGATCTCCTCGATCTCGGCGATGTCGAGCCGGTCGTGCACCGAGCGCAGCCTGATCACCTCGGCCGGCTCCAGCGTCATCGGCGTGTCCTCGCGCAGCGCCGCCCACTCGTCGCGGGAGAACACCCGGTAGGGCGAGAGCTGGGTACCGGAGCGGGGAACGACGAGCTGATCCATCGGGTCAGGCATCCTTCCGTGAGGCCTTTTCGTCGAGTCCGGATTGCGCCGTACGGGATTTCAGCAGGGCCTCGACTTCGGCAATCGAAATGTCACGCGCCTTCAACAGGACCAGCAGATGGTACAGGAGATCGGCCGCCTCGGCGACGACGCGATCGCGGGTCTCCCCTGCGCCGGCCAGCACCACCTCGATCGCCTCCTCGCCCATCTTCTTGGCGCAGTGGGCGGCGCCCTTGTCGAGCAGCGTCTTGGTGTAGGAGGTCTCGGCAGTCGCCGAGGCGCGCGACGCGATGATCGCCTCGAGGTCGTGCAGCGTGAAGGCGCTCATGGTCGTCGGGTCCGTCGGAAGGGGTAAATTCGCGAGTTTTTTCAGGGATCGAGGCGCATCGGCAGGCCGGCCGCGGCCATGTGGGCCTTGGCCTCCCGAATCGTGAACGTGCCGAAATGGAAGATCGAGGCGGCCAGCACCGCGGTCGCGTGGCCGTCGCGGATGCCCTCGACCAGGTGATCGAGGGTGCCGACGCCGCCCGAGGCGATCACCGGCACCGGCACGGCGTCGGCGATGGCGCGGGTCAGCGCGATGTCGAAGCCCGACTTGGTGCCGTCACGGTCCATCGAGGTGAGCAGGATTTCTCCTGCGCCGAGCGCGACGACCTCTTTCGCATACAGGACCGCGTCGATCCCGGTCGGCTTGCGGCCGCCATGGGTGAAGATCTCCCAAGCGTCCGGCGCGTCAGGCAGCGCCGTGCCCGGCCCCGCGACGCGCTTGGCGTCGATCGCCACCACGATGCACTGGTTGCCGAACTTCTCGGCCGCCTCGGCGACGAACTGGCGATTGTTCACCGCGGCCGTGTTGATCGACACCTTGTCGGCGCCCGACTGCAGGAGCGCCCGGATGTCGTCGACGGTGCGCACGCCGCCGCCCACCGTCAGCGGCATGAAGCACGCTTCCGCCGTGCGCCGCACCACGTCGAGGATGGTGCCGCGGTTCTCGTGGCTCGCCGTGATGTCGAGGAAGCACAGCTCGTCGGCGCCCGCGGCGTCGTAGGCGATCGCCGCCTGCACGGGATCGCCGGCATCGACCAGATCGACGAAGTTGACGCCCTTGACGACACGGCCGTCCTTGACGTCGAGGCAGGGAATGACGCGGACCTTGAACATGATACGATGTGGCCGTTCGTTGGGCGCGCGATGTCAGAGTTCAGCGATTTCGTGATCTACGCCGACGAGAGCGGCGACCACAGCCTCGTCAAGATCGACGAAGCCTATCCGGTGTTTGTTCTGTGCCTGTGCGTGTTCGAGAAGACCACGTACCTTCGCCGGATCGTGCCGGCCGTGCATGCCCTGAAATTCAAGTGGTTCGGGCACGACACCGTGATCCTGCACGAGCGGGAGATCCGCAAGAAGCTCCCGCCCTTCGCGTTCCTGAACGTGCCGGAGCGGAACCAAGCCTTCCTGGCCGATCTCAACACGCTCCTGGCCGGCGCACGAGTCTGGATGATCGCGACCGTCGTCGACAAGCGCCGGCTCAAGCACGAGGATCTGTTCGCGGAGAACCCGTATCACCTCGCCTTGTCGTTCTGCATCGAGCGGGCCTTCGAGTTCGTGAGCCGGCACGACTCGGCGACCAAGACGCTCCACTTCGTCTTCGAGCGCCGCGGTGATCGGGAGGACAAGGCGCTCGAGCTGGAGTTTCGGCGGATCGGCGGCGGCGAGAACGTCTTCCAGCGAAAGCTGCCGAACTTCGAGATCGTCTTCCTCGACAAGAAGGCCAACGCGGCCGGCATGCAGATCGCCGATCTCACGGCCCGGCCGATCGGCCTGAAGGTCCTGCGCCCCACCCAGCCCAACCGCGCCTTCGACATCATCGCGAAAAAGCTGGTCCGTGGCCGCGGGGATCGGCCGGGGCTGGGCCGCATCCGAATCTTTCCGTGACGCCTCCACTGCGGTCGGCCTTTCGATCGGCGGGCGCTCGAAAAGCGAATGGCCCCGGATCACTCCGAGGCCAAGCGCCGACCGGGAACCCCCAATCCATTTGCTTCGAATATAAGCGAGGTTCCCGCTCGAATCAATGGCGGCATCACGAACCTTGTTCAGAATCAATCGCTTGCGTCCCGCACGCGAGAACGCTTCGGAGCTATCGCCGATCCGCCCCGGAGTCACGACACCGCCCCCGCGCTCTTCAAAAGCGCCAGCGCCTTGCGGGCGTCGAGGCGGCCGTCGTAGAGGGCGCGGCCGGCGATCGCGCCGGCGAGCTTTTTTGCGCGCGGCTCGATCAGCTTCTCGATGTCGCCGATCGAGGCGAGGCCGCCCGAGGCGATGACCGGAATCGAGATCGCCTCGGCGAGCGCGATGGTGCCGTCGAGATCGAGGCCGGTCAGCATGCCGTCGCGGCTGATCTCGGTGTAGACGATTGCCGCGACGCCGGCGTCCTCGAAGCGACGGGCGAGATCGAGCGCCGGCAGGTCCGAAACCTCGGCCCAGCCCTCGACCGCGACGCGGCCGCCGCGCGCATCGAGCCCGACCGCGACACGGCCCGGGAACGCCCTGGCCGCGGTCTTCACCAGCTCGGGGTCGCGCACCGCCGCGGTGCCGATGATCACCCGGGTGATGCCCTTCTCCAGCCAGCCCTCGACGGTCGCGAGATTGCGGATGCCGCCGCCGAGCTGCACCGGGATCGACACCAGCTCGAGGATCCGCTCGACCGCCGCGGCGTTCACGGGCTTGCCCGCGAAGGCGCCGTCGAGATCGACAATGTGCAGATACGGGAACCCGATCTCCTCGAACTGGCGCGCCTGCTCGGCGGGATCGCGGTTGAAGATGGTGGCGCGCGCCATGTCGCCCTGCTCCAGGCGCACGGCGAGGCCGTCCTTCAAATCGATGGCGGGAAACAGGATCACGGGCGGACTCCGCTGCGGTCTTCACCTCTCCCCGCGCGCGGGGAGAGGTCGACGTTCGCGCGATCAGCGCGGACGTCGG
>NZ_JBEOMB010000046.1:0-19016 GCF_046000175.1 Rhodoplanes sp. SY1 | reverse complement strand
GGTCGACCGTGCCAACACGGCGGCGCGGGTCGAGCCGAGCCGGGCCGGCTACATCAATGCCGTTCAGGTCTATCCCTTCTCGGAGGGCGCCCTCTACCAGGTCTATGCCGCCCCCGGGCAGGTCACCGACATCGCCCTGCAGGAGGGCGAGCAGCTCGTCGGCTCCGGCCCGATCGCGGCCGGCGACACGGTGCGCTGGATCATCGGTGACGCCGAGAGCGGCACCAGCGCGGCGAAGCGGATCCACGTTCTGGTCAAGCCGACCCGGCCCGACCTCGTCACCAATCTGGTCATCAACACCGACCGCCGGACCTATCACCTCGAGCTGCGCTCGACCGAGAAGACCTACATGGCCTCGGTCTCGTGGGACTATCCGCACGACCGCCTGATCGCGCTGCACCAACGCAACGCCGCGGCCGAGACGGCCGTTCCGGTCGCGACCGGTCTCGAGGTCGACGCCTTGCGGTTCCGCTACGTGATCGACGGCGACGCGCCGCCCTGGCGGCCGCTCCGCGCCTTCGACGACGGCAAGAAGGTCTACATCGCGTTCCCGCGCGGCATCGGCCAAGGCGAGATGCCGCCGCTGTTCATCATCGGCCCGGAGGGCAAGACCTCGGAGCTCGTGAACTACCGGGTCCGCGGCAACCACATGATCGTCGACCGCCTGTTCGCCGCGGCCGAGCTGCGGCTCGGCGACGGCGGCTCCGAGCGCCGGGTCCGCATCGTGCGCACCGACGGGAGAGCCGCGTGGTGAGCGAGCGCGCGGACCATTCCTCCGGAACGAACGATCTCGCGGCCGAGCTCCGCCTTCGGCCCGAGCATCCGCCCGTCATGCGGCTCTCTCGCAAGGTGCTGGTCGGGCTTTTCGCCGGCGCGTCGATCGTGGTGTCGGGAGCGCTGATCTGGGGATTGTCCCGCGACAAGCCCAAGCCGACCGGCGGCGGCGAGCTCTACAGCTCCGACCACAAGCCGCTGCCCGACGCGATCGCTGCCCTGCCGCGCGACTACGCGGCCGTCCCCAAGCCGGCCGTATCGGCCGTTCCTGCCGGCGTGCCCCAGCTCGGGCCGCCGCTGCCGGGCGATCTCGGCCGGCCGATGCTGAGCGCCGGCGTCACCCCGCCCGACCCGTCGCACGCGGCGGACCCGGCCCAGCAACGCTCCGCCCAGGAGCAGGAGGCGGCGCGCACCAGCCGGCTGTTCGCTTCGGCGAGCACAACGGCGCGGGCCGCTGCGCCGACTGCACCGGCGCTCCAACCGGCGGACAACTCGCTCACACCGGCCGCGCACTCGGATCCGCAGCCACTCGACGCCGACTGGGGACAGAACCTCCAGGACCGCAAGCTCGCCTTCCTCAACGCCGCCGTCGACCGCAAGACCGTCAGTCCCGATCGCCTCGCCGCACCGCCGTCGTGTTACGTCGTGCAGGCCGGCGCCGTGATCCCGGCCGCGCTGATTACCGGCATCCGCTCCGATCTGCCCGGCCAGGTCACGGCCCAGGTGACCGAGCATGTCTACGACAGCCCGACCGGCCGATACCTGCTCGTGCCCCAAGGATCGAAGCTGATCGGCGTCTACGACAGTCACGTCGCCTTCGGGCAGGACCGCATCCTCCTGGTCTGGACCCGGCTCATCCTGCCGAACGGCCGCTCGATCGTGCTCGAGCGTCAGCCCGCCGCCGACCCGCAAGGCTTCGCCGGTCTCGAGGACGAGGTCGACCACCATTGGGGCCGTCTGTTCATGGCGGCGGCCCTCTCGACGCTGCTCGGCGTCGGCTCCGAGCTCGGCGCGAGCGACACCGAGAGCGAGCTCTTCCGCGCACTCCGGCGCGGCGGCAGCACCAGCCTGAACCAGACCGGCCAGCAGGTCGTTCGCCGCAATCTGAACATCCAGCCGACCCTGACGATCCGGCCGGGCTTCCCGGTCCGCGTCATCGTCAACCGCGACCTCGTCCTCGCGCCGTATCGAGGATGACATCGACCAAGTCCACCATGAAGAGGTCCAGCATGGACAAGCTGAAGCTCTCGGAGCTGCTCGACGACAAGCCCGTCAAGCTCACCCTCGATCTGCCCGCCCAGGTCCACCGCGATCTCGTCGCCTACGCCGAGCTGCTCGGCCGCAACAACGGGCAGGCAGTCGAGCCGGCAAAGCTCGTAGGGCCGATGATCGCCCGATTCATGGCGACCGATCGGGCGTTCATCAAAATCCGAAAGGCCAAGTAGGGGTTTTGCTCTTGGTCTCGCGCGCTGAACCTCGGTGAGTGGCGAGTGATCACCGCGCTCCGTTCAGGAGGCAAGACCCGTATCGTGCCTTGGCCGCGTGTTGACAGAAATGGCGCTCCGTCGAGCAGCACTTGACCCGAAAGAAAGGTCGCAGATCGCTCCATGCCCGAACGCCATCGGCCCTACCGCCAGCCACATTCGATTGCTGACAATAGGTGTGGAGATCAACTCGCCGGAGATGATGCACCGCACATCGATCCGCGCGCGTTCGGCCTTATGAAGGCGACGTACAGCGTTGCCGAAACTCTCGAGCTGCTCAGCGTCGGCCGCACCTCCCTCTACGCGGCGATCAAGCGTGGCGACCTCACACCGATCAAGTTCGGCAGGAAGACCCTGATCTGCGCCGTGGACCTCGCGACGTTCCTGACGCGGCTGAAGGACGAAGCGGCGGCCTCCCACACTGCTGGAGACCGTAGGCGAAGAGCGTGATCCTCGGGCCCCGGTTGAGTGCAGTCGACATCGAGCAGTCTGCAAGGCGCTTAGGCATTCTCGGGACTGGCGAAGGGGGTCGTCTCATTATCATCCCGAGCCGGGCGCACCGGGTTCGGAAGACGCGCCGGATCACTGCCACCGCGACTATGGCGGCGGCGAGAACCATCTCGAGCCGAATGAAGCGGCGGAGCAGCGCGACGGCCTGCCATGAGGCCGGGGCCTGATCGGGAGAGGCTGCGGTCGACAGGCCTGCCGGCAGCGCGTCGGGCTTCGATCAGCGCACTTGTACGGCCGAGACCACACTGCGCTGTTGTGTCCCCGGTGTGTCCCCGGCGGGAACGCGGGCGCGATCGGCCTCGGAGCAGAATTTAGTTCTGATTGAGTTTCAGAAGCTTAGATGGTGCCCAGGGGCGGAATCGAACCACCGACACCGTGATTTTCAGTCACGTGCTCTACCAACTGAGCTACCTGGGCGTGCTCGCGATAAGCGCGATGCCGGAGCGGAGCCCCGAGGCATCGGCGAGCGGGGGCGGTTATAGAGGCTCGCCGGACGGATGGCAAGCCGACCGCGACGGGTTCGCGACAGGCGTTTCCGTCGCTGCGTCGCGGAGGGGCGCCCTGCGTCACGCCGGCAGGTCGGCGCCCGTCCGTGCGCCGCGACCGGCTTCCGCCGCGCCCGCCGTGTCGGCGCCCGCATCGGCTCGGACGGCCGGGGTCGTCGGCGTCTCGGCCGGCGCCTCGAGGACCGTCAGGGCGCGCGGCACGATGCCGTAATGCAGCGGCACCGCGGCGCGGACGAGCTCGCCGTCGGTCGCCGTCCAGGCCCGGCGGCGCACATGCGAGATCGTCACCTCCTGGGCCGTGACGCTGCGGATGCCGGGATTGTCGCGCCAGCCGCCGGTGAGGAGGTCGGCGCCGGCGCGGGCGAGGCCGAGCGTGCTCGCGTCCTCGGCGATGTGGACCTCGAGCAGGCCCTCGTCGAGGCGCGGGCGGCGCCAGTCCGGCCCGAAGCGGTTGTTGGTGACCAGCACCGCATAGGCGTCGACGATCTCGCGGCGGCCGTCGAGCGCCACCTCGAAGCGGAACCGGCCGCTGCGGCGCAGCGCCTTGAGGGCCGCCCAGGCGACCCCCAGGAATCGGCCGAGCGGGTGGCCGCGGGTCTCCTCGCGGGCGCGCGCCATCTGGCTGAAGAAGCCGATGCCGGAGAGCGAGTGGAACGGCCGGCCGTCGAGCGTCGCGAGGTCGATGTCGGTCGGCGTGGCGGCGTTCAGGGCCGCCACGGCGGCATCGATGCCGGCCGGCATGCCGAGGTCGCGGGCGAGCAGGTTCATGGTGCCGAAGGGCAGCACGCCCAGAACCTTGCCGGTGCCGGCCAGCGTCCGGGCGGCGAGGTTGACGCTGCCGTCGCCGCCGCCGACCACCAGGGCGTCGTGCGACGCGCGGGCGGCCTCGGCGATGGCGGCCGGCATCGCCTTGGGGGCGACCAGATGGATGTCGACCTGGCGGCCGCCCTCGCCGAGCGCAGCGAGCGCCGCCGTCACGGTCTCGGCCCCGCAGTCGACGAGCGTGCCGGCACGGGCGTTGAGCAGGACGAGAATGCGGCGCATGGCGGTTCCGGCGATGATCGTGTTTCGGCCCGGCGCCCCGGCGTGACGCAGGCGCCGGCGGCAGAGCACATCCGAGCCTCAACGCGGTACCGCGCCCGTGGTTCGCATCGGCGCAGCTGCCGGTCGCGCGGCGGTCGGCCGCAGGCCGGACCTGCGGCGGCCGGGCTCGCGTGCCGGCCCCGGCGCCGTTATCAGGGGCGGACGACGAGGAGAATCGGATGAGCCCGGCCGACGCGCACGTGTACAAGATCTGCCCCGCCGCCCTGTGGCGCGAGGCCGAATCGAGCGGCGTGTTCAAGGGCGCGCCGGTCGACCTCGCCGACGGCTTCATCCATTTCTCGACCGCGGCCCAGCTCGCCGAGACGGCCCGCAAGCATTTCTCCGGGCAGCGCGACCTGGTGCTCGTCACAGTGGCGACCGCGGCGCTCGGCCAGGCGCTGCGCTTCGAGCCGTCGCGCGGCGGCGATCTCTTTCCGCATCTCTACGGGCCGCTGCCGCTCAGTGCCGTGACGGCCGTGGTGCCGCTCGACACCGGGGCGGACGGCAACGTCCGCATCCCCGCGCGCGGCTGATCGGCCGCCGCCTCGCGGCGCCGCGAGGGGGCGTGACAAGCGCGCGACGGTTCTCCTGAACCTCCGGTCGTCCGGCCGCGACGAAGAGCCGGGACGGCCTTTTTGCGTCTCACCGGCGAGACGCGAGGCCACGCGGCCCGCGCCGCCTCCGTTCGAGGGGGAGCTTCGATGCCCGACATCGTCCGCCGGCGCCTCGTCGCCGGCCTCGCCGCCGCGGCCACGGCGCCCGTGATCGCCGGCTCGGCCGCTGCCCAGAGCACGACCGACATCCGCGCGACCGAGACCCGCACGCCCGATTCTGGCACGCTGCACGCGCAGGCCAAGCTACCGGAGACGTCGATGACCACGCTGTTCAAGATCGTCACCGTCAAGGACGAGATCGTCATCGGCCTCTCCGACGCGGAGCTCGACGCGCTCGGTGGGCGCGACGCCGGCACGGTGGCGCGTGCGCTGAAGACCCGCGGCGAGCTCACCGCCTGGCAATACGCGGTGCGCAAGGCGGCGACCGGCGAGCTGGAGCAGGCGCCGCGTCAGAAGGTCGGGCTCTTGGCCCACGAGTCGCTGCGCGTCGAGCCCTATCCAACGCCGCTCGCGGTGCGCTCGCACGACTGAGGCGCGGCGTCCGCGTCACTGCGCAGCGAGATCGGACGGATGGGTGGCGAGCGGCGTCACCGCGATGCGCATGTAGGGAAACAGCGGCAGGTCCTGCAGAATCCGGTGCAGCTCGTCGTTTCCCGCCACGTCGAAGATCGAGTAGTTGCTGTACTGGCCGACGACGCGCCAGATGTGGCGCCAGCGGCCGTCGCGCTGCAGTGCGAGCGCGTAGTCCTTCTCGCGCGTCTTGATCCGAGCAAACTCCTCCGGATCCATGTCGCGCGGCGGCGTCACGTCCATGCGGACCAGATAGAGCATCGGCCTTCTCCCTCGTGCGCCGTGGCCTGGTGAGCCGTGGCGGCTCGGCTTCTGTCATGTCGCGCCTGCCGATGCCGATCGATCGTGTCGTGCGGCATCGGCGACGCCGCTCTATCAACATTGCAGGGTCGTTTCAACGTCGCTCCGGTCGTGAGATTCGCGGCGTCGGAGCCCATTGTTCAGTCTTTCGAGACAATGGCGCAGGCGCCGAAACAATCGACGCCGCAAGGGTTTCCGGCACTCGGGTCGCGTTGACAGGCGCGCCGGGCTTCACCTACAGACCATGGGCGGACCTCGTTCCGTAACGATCGCCGCGGGGCCATGATGGTCTCGCCGGGCGACCGGACCGGCGCTGCGGCGCCGTCCCGCCCGGTCGATCGCCGCTCGCCGCACTGTCCTCGATCGTCAACGCCTGAGGGTGTCTCATGTCCCTGCTCAAGCGCCTGTCTCTGATCGTCGCCGTGATCGCCGCCGCCACCGCCACCGCCGCCACCTCCACCGCCGTGCGGGCGCAGGATTTCCCGTCCGGCCAGATGCGCCTGATCGTGCCGTTCGCGGCGGGCGGGGCCGCCGACATCATCGGCCGCGCGATCGCCGAGAAGCTCGGCGCCCTCTACGGCCGCACCATCATCGTCGAGAACATGCCGGGCGCCGGCTCGAACATCGGCATCACGGCGGCCGTCCGGGCGCAGCCCGACGGGCACACGCTCGTGCTCGCCTCCGTCGCGGTCGCGGCGAACGTGGCGCTGTTCAAGTCGCTGCCGTTCGACCCGCTCAAGGATCTGGCGCCGCTGACGCTCGCCCTCGAGACTCCCAACGTGGTGATCGTGCCGGCGATCTCCGACGTGAAGACGATTCCCGATCTGCTCGCGCATGTGAAGAAAGGCTCGTCCAGCTATGCCTCGGCCGGGATCGGCTCGTCGCTGCATCTCGCGGCCGAGCTGTTCAAGCAGCAGGCCGGCGTCGACATCACGCATGTGCCGTATCGCGGCAGCAGCCCGGCGCTGACCGATCTGATCACGGGGCGCATCGACGTGATGTTCGACAACGCTTCGACGGCCCTGCCGCAGGTGCAGGGCGGCAAGGTGCGGGCCATCGCGGTGACCACGAAGGATCGGATCGCCCAGCTCCCCGACGTGCCGACCGTGGCGGAGAGCGGCCTTCCGGGCTACGAGATGAGCAACTGGTGGGCCCTCTACGTCACGGCGAAGACGCCGCCCGCCGTGGTCGCGAAGCTGTCGGCCGATCTGCGCAAGGCGCTCGCCGATCCGGAGCTCGCCAAGCGCTTCGACGACGTGAGCGGCCGCATCGTCGCGTCGTCGGCCGAGGAGCTCGCCGCGCACACGGCGCGCGAGGTGAAGAAGTGGGAGCGGGTCGTCGAGTCGGCGGGGATTCGCGCCAGCCAGTGAGCCGAGACCACGAGACGGTCTGGGGATGAGCATGGACCTGGGCGATCTGCGGGCGTTCGTCGCGGTGGCGGAGGAGCAGCATTTCGGGCGCGCCGCCGAGCGCCTCGGCATCTCGCTCGCCCAGGTGTCGCAGCGCGTGCGGCGCCTCGAGGAGACCCTGAAGGCGGAGCTGCTGTTCCGCACCACCCGCTCCGTCGTCGTCACCCGGACCGGCGAGGAGCTGCTGGCCGAGGGCCGGGTGCTGCTGGCGCAGGTCGCCCGCCTGGAGGAGCAGGTCCGCCATCTCGGGTCCGGGAAGGACGGCCCGCTGCGTCTCGGCGCGGTCGGCTCGGTGAGCCACACGCTGCTGCCCCGCATGGTCGGGATCGTCGAGCGGGCGATGCCCGGCGTGCGGCTCAAGATCACGGCCGGCATGTTCACGTCGGCCCAGGAGCGCGCCCTGCTCGACCGCGAGATCGACCTCGCGCTGCTGCGGCTTCCGGTGCGGGCCGCGGGCCTCGCCTACCGGGTGGTCGGCCGCGACCCGCTCGTGTTGGTCCTCGCTGCCGGCCACCGGCTCGCCGGACGTGATCAGATCCGGCTCGAGGACTTGTGCGACGAGCCCTTCGTGACCTTTCCGGAGTCCTCCGGCTCGGTGGTGCGCGACGCCGTGCTGACCCAGTGCGCCAAGGCCGGCTTCGTCCCGACCGGCCTCGTCGAGGTCGGGGACACCGGCACGATGCTGGGCCTGGTGGCCGCCGGTCTCGGCGTCGCCTTGGTGCCGCGCTCGGCCCAGGGCCTGGCGAATGATCAGAGGCAGTCCGGGATCAGGTTCGTCGATCTCGGCATGACCGAGTACATCGACATCGCGCTCGCCTGGCGGGCGCAGAGCAGCTCACCGCTGGTCCGCCGGGCGCTGAGCGCCCTCGACGAGGCCGACCTGTTCATCGGCGCGACCCGCTATCCCGAGAGTGACGCATGAAGATCACCAAGGTCGAGGCGATCCCGTTCTCGATTCCCTACACGCGGCCGCTCGCCTTCGCGTCCGGCGAGGTGCATGTCGCCGAGCACGTGCTGGTGCGGGTCCACGGCGAGGACGGGGTGGTCGGCCAGGCGGAGGCGCCGCCCCGGCCGTTCACCTACGGCGAGACGCAAGGCGGCATCCGGGCCGTGATCGACACGATCTTCGCGCCCCAGGTCGTCGGGCTCGACGTGCTAGACCGCGAGAAGATCCATGCGCGTCTCGACCGCACGGTCGGCAACCCGTGCGCCAAGAGCGCGCTCGACATCGCGATCTGGGACGTGATCGGCAAGCTTCTCGGCCGGCCCGTCACGTCGCTGCTCGGCGGCTACACGGACCGCATGCGGGTCAGCCACATGGTCGGCTTCGACGATCCCGACCGCACCGTCGCGCTGGCGCAGCGCATCAACGAGACCTACGGAATCACCACCTTCAAGATCAAGGTCGGGCGGCGTCCCATCGCGCGCGACGTCGCGGTCTGCCGCGCGCTGCGAGCGCATTTCGGCGATGCCGTCGATCTCTACATCGACGGCAACCGCGGCTGGAGCGCGGCCGAGGCGGCGCGCGCGCTGCGCGCCATGGACGATCTCGATCTCCTGATGGCCGAGGAGCTGAACCCGGCCGACGACGTGCTCGGGCGCCGCTGGCTGGTCGGCCGCACGGCGATCCCGTTCTTCGCCGACGAATCCGTGTCGCGCCCGGCCGAGGCGGCGCGCGCCCTGCTCGACGGGTCGGCGACGGCGATCTCGATCAAGACGGCGCGGACCGGCTTCACCGGCTCGCAGCGGGTCCTGTTCATGTGCGAGGCGCTCGGCGTCGACACCTATGTCGGCAACCAGATCGACGGCCAGGTCGGCACCATGGCGTCGCTGGTGTTCGGCGCCGCCTTCGCGGGGACGGCCCGGCGGGCCGGCGAGCTGTCGAACTTCCTCGACATGAGCGACGATCTCTTGGCCGAGCCGCTGCGGATCGAGCGGGGCGAGCTGAGGGTGCGCGACCTGCCCGGCACCGGCGTCGTCATCGACGAGGACAAGCTGTCGCGCTATCGCACCGACCGGTGAGTCGCGGTTGGCGCCCGGGGCGGCCGTGCCGGGCCGCCATGCGCCGCCCCGCCGATCCGGACCTGTCCGTCCGCCATGGAAATCGCGCTATGATGCTCCTTTCGCCGCCGCGGCCGGACGCGGTGGCGTGCGCTCTTGCGAGGAGATCATGGACGCGACCGTGCAGCAGAATGCCGACTTCTCCGAGGAGGAGCGCGACGCCGTCTACCGCTGCATCGCGACTCGGCGCGACGTGCGCGGCCAGTTCCTGCCCGACCCGGTACCGGACGAGGTTCTGGCGCGCCTGCTCGACGCCGCCCATCACGCGCCGTCGGTCGGCTTCATGCAGCCGTGGGACTTCATCGTGGTGCGCGACCCGGCGGTGAAGCGGAAGGTGCACGCCGCCTTCGCCACCGCGCACGATGAGGCGGCCGACATGTTCGACGGCGGCCGCGCCGCGACCTACCGCAAGCTCAAGCTCGAGGGGATTCTCGAGGCGCCGGTCGGCCTGTGCATCACCTGCGATCGCGAGCGCACCGGCCCGGTGGTGATCGGCCGTACCCATCAGCCCGAGATGGATCTCTACAGCGCCGTGTGCGCCGTGCAGACCCTGTGGCTCGCCGCGCGGGCCGAGAATCTCGGGCTCGGCTGGGTGTCGATCGTCCGCTACGACGATCTGCGCGCCGCGCTCGGCATCCCGTCGCGCATCCAGCCCGTCGCCTATCTGTGCATCGGCAAGGTCTCGCATTTCTACGAGAAGCCCGAGCTCGAGACCGCCGGCTGGCTGCCCCGCCTGCCGCTGCGCGACCTCGTCTGGTTCGACGGCTGGCACCAGCGCCGCGGCGACGAGAGCCTGCTCGACCGGCTGGGGTGAGACGACCGCGATTGCTGCAATCCCGCCTCCGACCGTCACCCTGAGGTGCTCGGGCAAAGCCCGAGCCTCGAAGGGCGACGGCCCGGGCCGCATCCTTCGAGGCTCGCCTCCGGCGAGCGCCTCAGGATGTCGGGTCGAGTTCCAGGTCGACCGGCGCGCCGCGTCGCGCCCGGGACACGGGGCCGAGTTGCGTGCGCTGGCGGAGCCGCAGGGTGATCCATACATCCCGGGCTGCGACGAGCGTCGGCCGTGGACGGCCGGCGACACCCCCACGCTCTGCAGACAGGACGACACGGACCATGGCGATCAAGGACATTCTGCCCGGCACGATGGGCTTCGGGGCGGCACCGCTCGGCAACATGTTCCGTGACATTCCCGAGGCCGAGGCGCTGGCGACCGTCGAGGCGGCGTGGAGCGACGGCATCCGCTACTACGACACCGCGCCCTTCTACGGCGCCGGCCTCGCGGAGATCCGCCTCGGCGAGGCGCTCGCCGGCAAGCCGCGCGGCGAGTTCGTGATCAGCAGCAAGGTCGGCCGCGTCATCCTGGACGAGGTCGAGGACGTCGGCGCCCGCGACCAGGGCGAGAAAGGCGGCGTGTTCGCGCATGGCCGGCCGAACCGCGTGGTGAACGACTACACGGCCGACGGCACGCTGCGCTCGATCGAGGGCAGCCTGAAGCGGCTGCGCACCGACCATGTCGAGATCGCCTTCGTCCACGACGTGGCGCAGGACTTCTATCGCGACGAGTGGCTCGCCGTGTTCGACACGGCCCGCACGGGCGCGTTCCGGGCGCTCGATCGCCTGCGCGACGAGGGCGTGATCAAGGGCTGGGGCATCGGCGTCAACCGGGTCGAGGCGGTCGAATTGCTGCTCGGGCTGCAGGAGCCGCGCCCGGATGTCTGTCTGCTCGCCGGGCGCTACACGCTGCTCGACCATTCGCGCGCGCTGCAGCGCGTGATGCCGACGGCGGCGGAGCGCGGCGTCGGCATCGTGGTCGGCGGCCCGTACAGCTCGGGCGCGCTGGTCGGCGGCCCGAACTTCGAATACGCGCCGGCGCGGCCCGAAATCCTCGACAAGGTGGCGCGCATCAAGGCGATCGCCGACCGCCACGGCGTCTCGATGAAGGCGGCCGGCCTGCAGTTCTCGCTCGCCCATCCGGCCGTGGTGGCCGTGATCCCGGGCGCCAGCCGGCCGAGCCGCATCGCCGAGGACCGCGCCGCGCTCGCCGAGACGGTGCCGGCCGACTTCTGGCGCGCGCTGCGCGAGGCGAAGCTCGTCGACCCCGCCGCACCGCTGCCGATCGATTGATCGGGGTGGCCATCGGGCGACGGTTTTCCACCCTCACCCCGAGGAGCGGACCGAAGGTTCGCGTCTCGAAGGGCGAGGGTGGCCTCTGCGTCGGGGCCGCATGGTTCGAGACGCGGCCTGCGGCCGCTCCTCACCATGAGGGGAGAGGTGGCGGTGCGCGATCGGCGATGCGGGTGCTCTCGGCGCATGCGACGAGTGCGGCGAGGCTCCCTCTCCCCGGCGGGGAGAGGGGTGGGGTCGGGGGGTGCCGACGCCGATTTGTTTGATCGAGAGGGCGGCACCCCCTCACCCGGACTTCGCGCCTTCGGCGCGAACCCCGACCTCTCTCCGGCGGGGAGAGGTGAAGCGAGGCGCCGGTCGTGAGCACGACGAAACGCATCACCAAATAACGAAACAGGGCGGCCCGTGGGCCGCCCTGTCGCATTCCGTGGTCGGTGAACCGACGCTCGGTAGCGATTACTCGCCGGCCTCGCGCGGCTGCTCGTCCTTGTGGCCCTCGGCCTTCTGCTTGGCCTCGAGGTCCTCGCCGGTCTCCTGGTCGACGACCCGCATCGACAGGCGGACCTTGCCGCGCTCGTCGAAGCCGAGCAGCTTCACCTTCACCTTGTCGCCTTCCTTGACGACCTCGTTGACCTTCTGGACGCGCCGCGAGGCGAGCTGGCTGATGTGGACGAGGCCGTCCTTGGAGCCGAAGAAGTTCACGAAGGCGCCGAAGTCCATCACCTTGACGACCGTGCCTTCGTAGATCTGGCCGACCTCGGGCTCCGAGGCGATCGACTTGATCCAGTTGATCGCGGCGCGGATCGACTCGCCGCTGGCCGAGGCGACCTTGACCGTGCCGTCGTCCTGGATGTCGATCTTGGCGCCGGTCTTCTCGACGATCTCGCGGATCACCTTGCCGCCCGAGCCGATCACCTCGCGGATCTTGTCCACGGGGATCGAGAACATCTCGATGCGGGGCGCGTGCTCGCCGAGCTGGTCGCGGGCCGAGGTGAGCGCCTTCGACATCTCGCCGAGGATGTGCAGGCGGCCGTCCTTGGCCTGGGTCAGGGCGACCCGCATGATCTCCTCGGTGATGCCGGCGATCTTGATGTCCATCTGCAGCGAGGTGACGCCCTTCTCGGTGCCGGCCACCTTGAAGTCCATGTCGCCGAGATGGTCCTCGTCGCCGAGGATGTCGCTGAGCACCGCGAAGCGGTCGCCCTCGAGGATCAGGCCCATGGCGATGCCGGCGGTCGGCGAGCGCAGCGGCACGCCGGCGTCCATCAGCGCGAGCGAGGTGCCGCACACGGTCGCCATCGAGGACGAGCCGTTCGACTCGGTGATCTCCGAGACGACGCGGATCGTGTAGGGGAACTCGTGCTTGAGCGGCAGCATCGGCCGGATGGCGCGCCAGGCGAGCTTGCCGTGGCCGATCTCGCGCCGGCCCGGCGAGCCGATGCGGCCCGTCTCGCCCACCGAGAAGGGCGGGAAGTTGTAGTGCAGCATGAAGGTTTCCTTGTAGGTCCCCTCCAGCGCGTCGATGAACTGCTCGTCCTCGCCGGTGCCGAGCGTCGCGACGACCAGCGCCTGCGTCTCGCCGCGGGTGAACAGCGCCGAGCCGTGGGTGCGCGGCAGCACGCCGACCTCGGCGACGATCGGGCGCACGGTGCGCACGTCACGACCGTCGATGCGGCGGCCGGTGTCGAGGATGTTCCAGCGGACGATCTTGCCCTCGAGCTCGTGGAACACGCCCATCACGCGCAGCTCGTCGAAGCGCGGCGTCTCGCCCTCGGGGAAGAAGTGCGCCTTCACCTTGGCGCGGGCGGCGTCGACGGCCTTGTAGCGCTCCTGCTTCTGCGGGATCGCATAGGCGGCGCGGAGATCCTGCTCGACGATGCCGAGCATCTCCTTCTCGATCTCGGAATTGTCCTTGGTGACGAGCTCGCGCGGCTCCTTGGCGGCCTTCTCGGCGAGCTGGATGATCGCCTGGATGACCGGCTGGAAGTGGCGGTGGCCGAACATCACGGCGCCGAGCATCACCTCCTCGGGGAGCTCCTTGGCCTCGGACTCGACCATCAGCACGGCGTCCTGGGTGCCGGCGACGACGAGGTCGAGCTGGCTCTCGGACATCTCGTCGAGCTGCGGGTTGAGGACGAACTCGCCGTTGATGAAGCTGACGCGCGCCGCGCCGATCGGGCCCATGAACGGGATGCCCGAGATGGTGAGGGCCGCGGAGGCGGCGACCATCGCGACGATATCGGGATCGTTCTCCAGGTCGTGCGACAGGGTCGTCACGATCACCTGGGTGTCGTTGCGCCAGCCGTCGGCGAACAGCGGGCGGATCGGGCGGTCGATCAGCCGCGAGGTGAGCGTCTCCTTCTCGGTCGGCCGGCCCTCGCGCTTGAAGAAGCCGCCCGGGATGCGGCCCGCCGCGTAGGTCTTCTCCTGGTAGTTGACGGTCAGCGGCATGAAGTCGATGCCGGGGCGCGGCGTCTTCTCGGCCACCACGGTGGCGAGAACCGTGGTCTCGCCGTAGGTGGCGAGCACGGCGCCGTCGGCCTGACGGGCGATGCGGCCGGTCTCCAGCACGAGCTTGCGGCCGGCCCAGTCGATCTCCACGCTATGCTTGTCGAACATCTTGGTCTTCTCTCATGGTTTGGGGGATGCCTCGGACAGCCATGAGCAAGACGGCGAGACGCTGCCGCGCGCGCCCGAAGGCGCGACCCGCGACAGCGTCCGGCGATCCTGCCATGGCGATCTCCAGCGTTCGCCGGGCGGCCTCGCCCGGCTCGGTCGGCGGCGACGGGCCGCCGCATTCGGCACGGCGTCTCGGACCTGCCGGGGGCCGGACCGGTTCGCTTCCGAACCGTTGGTCCCGGACCCTTCGGTCCCGCCGCCGGAGCGCCACTCCGACCGAATTCGCTGCGCTCCGGACCTTTCGGTCGCCTTCCGCCCGGCGTGTCCCGCGTTTCGGGACCGGGGCGGCCTCGGCGCGGCGGCCTGCGCCGCACCGTGTCGTCGGGCGGGCAACGCCCGCCGGCGGAGTTGGCCCGGCCCGGCGAACTCTGTCCGCCGGCGGGGCCCAACCCCGCGAAAACCCGCTCAGCGACGGATGCCGAGCTTCTCGATGATCGCCTTGTAGCGGCTCTCCTCGGTCCGCTTGAGGTAGTCGAGGAGCTGACGGCGCTGCGACACGAGCTTCAGGAGGCCACGCCGGGAGTGGTTGTCCTTGGTGTGGGTCTTGAAGTGCTCGGTCAGGTTGGCGATGCGCTCGGAGAGGATCGCGATCTGGACCTCGGGCGAGCCGGTGTCGCCGGCCTTGGTCCCATGGGTGGTGATCAGCTCGGCCTTGCGGGCGGTCGTGATCGACATCGGGTCAAACACCTTGCTTTCGGCCGGCCCTGCCATGCAGGCCGGCGAGGTTGAACACGCGCTTGGGGACGATCTCGCCACGGTCCATGTCGGCGAGGGCCAGGAGCTGGCCCGAAACGGTCACGGACACGATGCCGTGGACGATGGGGGCGTCCCGCCCGCGCACCAGGACGGCCTGGCCCCGTTGGAGCCTGGCCGCGTCCGCCCGACTGACGGCCAGCGCCGGGATGTCGTCCAGCGCGGTCGAGACAGGCAGAATTGCGTCGGCGAGGCTTCCCTCGCCAACCGCGGCTCTATCGCACACCGCCTGCAGATCCGCCAGAGGAATCATGTCCTCGCGGGCGAACGGGCCGACGGCGGTGCGGCGCAGCGCCGAGACGTGGCCGTGGCAGCCGAGCAGGCGGCCCATGTCGCGGGCGATCGCCCGCACATAGGTGCCCTTGCCGCATTCGGCCGCGAACACGGCATGGTCGGCGTCCGGCGTGTCGATCAGCTCCAGCGTGTGGATCTCGACCGGCCGGGCCTTGAGCTCGACGGTCTCGCCGTCGCGGGCGATGTCGTAGGCGCGCTCGCCCTCGATCTTGATCGCCGAGTAGCGCGGCGGCACCTGCTCGATGGTGCCGGTGAACCGCGGCAGCACGGCCCGGATCGCCTCCGGGGTCGGGCGGTCGGCGCTCTCGGCGACGACCCGGCCCTCGGCGTCGTCGGTGTCGCGCTCCTCGCCCCAGCGCACCGTGAACTCGTAACGCTTGCGGCCGTCCATCACGAACATGACGGTCTTGGTCGCCTCGCCGAGCGCGATCGGCAGGCAGCCGGAAGCGAGCGGGTCGAGCGTGCCGGCGTGGCCGGCCCGCTTGGCCGAGAACAGCCGCTTGGCAATCGACACGGCATGCGTCGAGGTCATGCCGACCGGCTTGTCGAGGACGAGCCAGCCGTGCACGTCGCGCTTGTCACGCTTCTTCTGCGGCCCGCGCTCGCGCCGCGGCCGGCCCTCGCCCTGCAGGGCGCGGTCGGCGGAACGGGCCTCGCCCGTGGCGGCCGCGCCGGCGCCGGTATCGGCGTCGGTGGTCGGGCGGGCGTCGGTCGCGAGGGCGGCCGTACCTGCGGCCGGGATGTCGTCTTCGGCGATGTCGGGCGTCATTCGTCGTCGCTCTTGTTGTCCTGGTCGGCGCCGTCGAGATCACGCTTCACGGCGGGCGAGCGCAGCAGGCCGTCGATGCGGGCGGCCTCGGCGAAGCGGTCGTCGATGCGGAAGCGGATGTCGGGTGCGAATTTGAGGTTCACCCGGTGGGCGATCTCGCCGCGCAGGTACTTCCTGTTGCGCTCCAGCGCCTCGAGCACCGGCTTCTCGTCGCTGCCGCCGAGCGGCATGACGTAGATGGTGGCGAGGCGCAGGTCGGGCGACATGCGCACCTCGGGCACGGTGATCAGATGGGTCTCGAGCACCGGGTCGTGCACGTCGCCGCGCTGCAGAATCTCGGCGACGGCGTGGCGGATCAGCTCGCCGGCGCGCAAGGCGCGCTGCGACGGGCCGGCGCCCTGGTCACGGGTGTGGTGATGCTTGGCCATGGTCTTCTTGCCGGTGGCGCGGGAATCGAACCTGCGCCGGCTGTGCGCCGCGGCGCCCCCGGTCTCCGTCCGTCCCGTCCGGGACAGGCCCGTGCGGAGGAGGGGAGGCGAGAGTGTCGTCCGTGACGCTGCGATACGGAAAGGCGTGCCCGGCCGAAACCGTCGGGCACGCCCGATCCTCGATGAAATCACCTACAGCGAGCGCTGCACCGTCTCGAGCCGGTAGCACTCGATCACGTCGCCGACCCGGATGTCCTGGTAGTTCTCGAACGACATGCCGCACTCGTGGCCGGACGTGACCTCGCGGACGTCGTCCTTGAGGTGCTTGAGCTGGCCGAGCTTGCCTTCGTGGATCACCACGTTGTCGCGGATCAGGCGGACATTGGCGCCGCGCTGGACGACGCCGTCGGTGACCCGGCAGCCGGCGACCTTGCCGACCTTGGTGATGTTGAAGACCTGCTGGATCAAGGCGTTGCCCAGCATCGTCTCGCGCGTGGTCGGCGCCAGCAGGCCGGACATGGCCTTCTTCACGTCGTCCACGAGGTCGTAGATGATGTTGTAGTAGCGGATCTCGATGCCGAGCCGCTCGGCCGCCTCGCGCGCTTCCTTGTGGGCACGCACGTTGAAGCCGATGATCGCGGCGTTCGAGGCCTCGGCGAGCGTCACGTCGGATTCGGTGATGCCGCCGACGCCGGACAGGAGCACGCGGGCCGCCACCTCGGAGGTTCCGAGCTTCTCCAGCGCGCCGACGATCGCCTCGATCGAGCCCTGCACGTCGCCCTTGATGACCAGCGGGAATTCCTTCTGGCCCGAGGTCTTGAGCTGGCTCATCATCTGCTCGAGCGAGCCGCGCATGCCGCTCGCGCGGGCCGCCTGCTTCTCGCGCTTCTGACGCGCCCGGTAGTCCGTCACCTCGCGGGCGCGGCTCTCGTTCTCGACGACGGCGAGGCGGTCGCCCGCCTCCGGCGTGCCGTTGAAGCCGAGCACCTCGACCGGAACCGACGGGCCGGCCGTGTCGATCGGCTTGCCGGTGTCGGAGACGAGGGCGCGCACGCGGCCCCATTCGGCGCCGGCGACCACGATGTCACCGACCTTCAGGGTGCCGCGCTGGACCAGCACGGTCGCCACCGGACCGCGGCCGCGGTCGAGCTTGGCCTCGATCACGGTGCCCTCGGCCGGGCGGTCCGGATTGGCCTTCAGCTCGAGGATTTCCGACTGCAGCCCGATGATGTCGAGCAGCTTGTCGAGATTGGTCTTCTGCTTGGCCGACACCTCGACCTCGAGGGTCTCGCCGCCGAAGGTCTCGACCTGCACCTCGTGCTGGAGGAGCTCGGTGCGGACCCGCTCCGGCTTGGCGTCGGGCTTGTCGATCTTGTTGATGGCGACGATCAGCGGGACCTTGGCGGCCTTGGCGTGCTGGATCGCCTCGACCGTCTGCGGCATCACGCCGTCGTCGGCCGCGACCACCAGCACGACGACGTCCGTCACCTTGGCGCCGCGGGCGCGCATCGCCGTGAAGGCGGCGTGGCCGGGCGTGTCGATGAAGGTGATCTTGGCGCCGGACGGCGCCGTCACCTGGTAGGCGCCGATGTGCTGGGTGATGCCGCCCGCCTCGCCGGCCACCACGTTGGCGTGGCGGATGGCGTCGAGCAGCGACGTCTTGCCGTGGTCGACATGGCCCATGATGGTGACGACCGGCGGCCGCGGCACCAGGTCCTCGGCGGCGTCGGCGACGTCGAACAGGCCTTCCTCGACATCGGCCTCCGAGACGCGCTTGACCGTGTGGCCGAGCTCCTCGGCGATCAGCTGGGCCGTGTCGGCGTCGATCGTGTCGGTGATCTTGGCCATCTGGCCCTGCTTCATCAGCAGCTTGATCACGTCGACGGCGCGCTCGGCCATGCGGTTGGCGAGCTCCTGGATGGTGATCGCCTCCGGGATCGTCACCTCGCGCACGAGCTTCTCCTTCGGCTCGTTCGACGCGTGGCCCTTCAGGCGCTGCACGCGGCGCCGGAACGCGGCGACCGAGCGCTCGCGTTCCTCGCCGGCGTCGAGCGCCGTGACCACGGTCAGACGGCCGCGACTCTTCTGCGGGCCGGTCTTGGTGCTGGCCGGCTTGGGGGCCGGGGCCGGACGGGCCGGGCCGGCACCCGAGCGGCGCACCGGACGGCGCTCCTCCTCGTCGGGCTCCTGCACGGCGGTGCGGGCGTTGACCGGGGTCGCGCCCGGGGTCGCCGCACCGGCCGGACGGCCGGCCGGCCGCGCCGACGCGGGCCGGGACGGCTGGGCCGCCGGCGTCGCGGCGGGCGCCGCCTTGGCGGGCTCGTCGTCGCCGAACCGCTTCTTGGCCTCCTGCTCGGCCTTGCGCTTGGCCTCGTCCTCGACGCGGCGGCGCTCGTCCTCCTCGCGCTTGCGCGCCTCGGCGGCCTCACGCTCGGCGCGCTCGGCGACCTCGCGCTCCTTGCGGCGGCGGGCCTCCTCCTCGGCGATCTTGCGCTCCTCGGCCTCGCGGACGCGGGCGTCGGCGAGCGCCAGGGCGCGCGGGGAGCGCGCGTCCTCTGGTCGGGTCGGCATGATGGTCGGTTCCGGCGGGCGGCGCCGGCCCTTCGACGCCGGCCCATTGGCGCCGGCCGGTCGGTGCCGGGTCGACGGCGCGATCGT